>JBPETC010000007.1:0-34599 GCA_051710325.1 Symbiopectobacterium sp. | reverse complement strand
AACCAACTGGGGCGGATTCACGTTTAAACTCTGCACTGAAATTTCTTTTTTTTCATTTGGGGCACCTGTGTTGTCCTGAGGTGAGTATATCACCTCTGTTTAAGTGGCATAAATTCAGTGTGTCACTTTTACACATTGAACAGTGGGGTGGTAAAGGTGCTGGCAGCCCTTAAAATGGGCTCTGCCTGTGCGCAAAAATGTCTGCACTTACAGTGAAGTAAGGTAAGGTGGGACAATAAATAAAAACCCCACAGTCAGGACTCTGACTGTGGGGCTTGTATGAGCGCTGTACTCAGAAAAGCGCTACTTTTTGATACGGATAACCGGTGTTTCACCGACAAGCACGGTGCCGCTCAACTTGGTCAGCTCTTTGATTTCGTCTATGTTAGAGACAACCACCGGCGTTAACGTTGATTTGGCCTTTTCTTCCAACAGTGCCAGATCGAACTCAATAACCAGATCGCCTTTTTTCACGTGTTGGCCTTCTTCCGCGAGTCGTTTGAAGCCTTCACCTTTCAGCTCAACGGTATCGATGCCGAAGTGAACGAACAGTTCAATACCGCTGTCGGATTCGATAGAGAAAGCATGGTTAGTTTCAAAAATCTTGCTGATGGTGCCATCAACCGGCGCCATCATCTTATTGCCAGTAGGTTTAATGGCAATACCGTCCCCGACAATTTTTTCAGAAAAAACAACATCAGGAACGTCTTCGATATTAACGATATCACCAGATAGCGGTGCAATGATTTCAATACCGCCAGTATCTTTTTTTTATTATTAGATACCAGAGGTTTCAGTTTATCGAACAAACTCATGATCTTCTCCTAATTATTAATATTGAGTTAGCATAGCAGAATCAGCAGAGCGTTTTTTCTTTGATGAATCGGCTCACTACATCGCACAGTTCTTGCGCTGTGGGTTGAGAGAGTGCTTGTTCTGCCAACGCTTTGGCATCGTCGTAATTTGCATTACGAATGATCTTTTTAATGCTAGGAATTAAGATTGCACTCATGCTGAATTCATCCAAACCCATACCTAATAATAGCAGTGTAGCTCGCTCGTCACCAGCGAGTTCGCCGCACATCCCCGTCCATTTGCCTTCGGCATGAGATGCGTCAATGACCTGCTTGATCAAACGCAATACCGCTGGAGACATCGGATTGTAGAGATGAGAGATAAGCTCATTACCGCGATCAACTGCCAGAGTATACTGGGTTAAGTCATTTGTCCCAATACTAAAAAAGTCCACTTCTTTCGCCAGATGGTTGGCAATGGTGGCCGCAGCAGGTGTTTCAGCCATTACGCCTATCTCAATACTCTCATCGAAGGCTTTTCCTTCCGCTCTCAACTGCGATTTCAGCAGTTCCAATTCGGCTTTCAGCGCACGCACTTCCTCTACGGAAATGATCATTGGGAGCATGATGCGCAGCTTGCCAAACATAGACGCACGCAAAATGGCACGCAGCTGTGTATGAAGAATTTCTTTACGATCGAGACAGATACGAATTGCTCGCCAACCCAGGAACGGGTTCTCTTCCTTTGGCAGGTTCATGTAAGGCAGATCTTTATCGCCGCCGATATCCATGGTGCGCACGATAACCGCCTGCGCCCCTACGGCTTCTGCCACGGCTTTGTAGGCTTGAAACTGTTCTTCTTCTGTCGGTAACGCATCGCGATCCATAAACAGGAATTCGGTACGATAGAGTCCAACACCTTCTGCGCCATTGCGCTCGGCACCAGCAAGATCACGCATGGTACCAATGTTGGCGCACACTTCTACCTGATGCCCGTCTAGCGTGATGGCTGGCAAATCCTTCAGTTTTGCCAACGCATCTTTTTTAGCGTAGTATTGTGCTTCCAGCGATTTCAGTTGTTCGATAACGTTCGGCGTCGGGTTCTGATAAATTTTGTTATTCACGCCATCCAGAATCAGATAATCGCCTTTTTTCACTTGCTGGGTGGCATCCGTGGTGCCGACAATCGCGGGCAGCTCCAGAGAACGCGCCATGATGGAGGTGTGGGAAGTCCGGCCGCCGAGATCGGTAATAAAACCTAGTACCTTGTCCAAGTTCAGCTGTGCGGTTTCTGATGGCGTCAAATCGGTTGCGATCAGAATCGATTCTTCCTGAATATCGCCAAGATCGATAATCGGCATACCGAGAATGTTTCTCAGCAGTCGTTTGCCGATATCGCGCATGTCCGCTGCGCGCTCTTTCAGATACTTATCGTCCAGTTTTTCCAACGTTTTCGCCTGATTCTCGATAACTGAGTAGGCTGCTGCATCAGCAGAGTGATGATCCTTTTTGATCAGGGCTATGATTTCCTGCTCGAACTCTTCATCTTCAAGCAGCATGATATGCCCTTCGAAGATGGCCTCTTTCTCAGCGTCCAGGATTGCACCTGCTTTGATCTTGAGATGGCTTCTAACTGTGCAGAAGCCTTGGCCCTGCCGCTCAGAAAACGTTCGATTTCTTGTTCAACGTCTTCAGCAGTAATTTTCTTCCGGCTGATGACGATTTCGTCCTCCTTCAATAACAGCGCGTTACCGAAAGCAAAACCGGGTGATACTAATATGCCTGAAATCATAACCCTACCTTTACTTGAAACTGATGTTCACACGAAAAACCTGCCGATTACTCAAGTTCGGCCATCAGCTTAACCAGATGTTCAACGGCTTTTTGCTCGTCTTCACCTTCTGCGGAAAGGGTAACGACAGTGCCTTGCTTCAGGCCAATACTCTGAAGCTTGAACAAACTTTTCGCGCTGACACTTCCTCCGTTGGAGGTGACAGTAATTTCGCTGGTAAACCCTTTGGCTTCTTTAACAAGCTGAGCCGCAGGACGAGTATGCAGGCCATTCTTAGCGGTGATAGTAACTTCTTGCTGGAACATTCTGTTTTCCCCAACTATGGTTTGTATTCGTGTTGTTGAATTAAAATTTAGTGTAGTTACAGAACTTTAGTCTGTTAGGTCAGCCATATGTATGTTATGGAGTCGCCTTTGATGCGGAAAGGTAAGGACGAAATGCCTTCCCTGAATATATAACGCCAAATAGCACCGTATTCCAGCCCACCATGTCAGATGGCCTTGCTGTCTATGTGGTAAAAAATGGGATATTGCCATCAGTAGGAATAGGGTACGATGTTACGGTTATTAATTTCGCGTATCAAAATAATTGTTTGGTTAAATACTAAATCTGTACAAAAAAAGCAATCATTGATAGGTATAAACTTTGAACTTGACCACAAAAGCACCTGTGAAGGTGCTTTTGTGGTGTCAATGTAACGAAGGATTACTGCTGCAATTCTTATTCTGTGAACAGATCGACAAACAGCGCAGTACTGCGCTAACGCTCATCGGAAGAGGGCAGAATCACCACGATAGTTTTGCCTTCAAATGCGGGCTCTTTCAGCAAATTCAGCGCGGCAGCCACGGCAGCAGCGGAAGCGATCCTAGCCAGGATACCTTCTTATTCCATCAGGCGATGCGCGGTTGAAATCGCATCATCGTTAGAAATGCGCTCAACGCGATCCACCGGAGAGACAGATCGAGGTTACCAGGAATGAATCCTGCGCCGATCCGTTGGATCTTGTGCGGGGCCAGGCTTGATCTCTTCGCCAGCCAGCGCTTTGGTGATCACAAGTGAATCAATGGGTTCAACCGCGACGGTGGTGATAGCTTTGTCTTTGGTTTTCTTGATAAAACGGCTGAAGCCAGTCAACGTACCGCCGGTACAGATACCGGAGATAAATACGTCGACTTCACCATCTGTATCTTCTCAGATTTCCGGAGCGGTGGTTTTTCGTGAATTTCCTGATTAGCTGGATTGCTGAACTGTTGCAGTAATAGGAAACGATTCGGGTCGCTGGCAATAATCTCTTCTGCCTTGGCGATGGCACCTTTCATGCCTTTCTCACCTTTGGTCAGTACCAATTTAGCGCCCAGCGCTTTCAACAGTTTGCGCCGTTCAATGCTCATGGTTTCTGGCATTGGTCATGGTTAATTTGTACCCGAGGCAGCAGCGACATAGGTCAGAGCAATCCCGGTGTTACCGCTCATCGGTTCCACCAGTTCAACGCCGGGCTTTAAATACGCTGTGTTTTTCTGCATTCCAAATTAGGTTTGCACCGATACGACATTTGACGCTGAAGCTGGAGTTGCTCGATTCTACTTTTGCCAGAATACGTCTAATTACCGACACGGTTCAGGCTAACCAGCGGCCGAATAGCCAATGCTGTAGGAGTTATCTTAATAGATTTTGCTCATGGCTAGTCAGCCTTTATAACTGTATGAAATTTTTACCAACAATAAGCGCGTACTCACTCCGTCCTTTCAGGGAAGGAAAGAATTGCTATATCGTTATGTTTTTAAGAAATATCTTTTATTAACAGTCTGAAAAATATCGCGTTTCCGCTGTGATACCGAGAGATGACGATACCGATCCACTCACAATGCGGTTGCGCCACAGACGGCGACCGGCATCACCACCAAATTCAGGAACGGTACCAGCGTAAACACACTGACCAGCGCGCCGAACTGCAATTTATTAAGTTTATGACTCTGCAACGCTTCTTCACGCATGGTAGGAAAACTGATTTTGTGATTATTTAAGGGATAATCGTAATATTGAATGGCCAGCATCCAGGCGATAAACCCGAACTACAGCAGCGGTGCCACCACAGCTTATCCGATAAGCGGGAATTAAGATACAGCAACATCAGCACGATAGCGCGCGGCAGGTAATAGACAAGTTTCTGCACTTCGCGCTTCGCGATCCGCGGGATATCTTTGACCATGCAATGACGCTACTGTTCGCTTTGCGGGTCAGTCGCGCTTCAAGCTGCTTGGCCAGCAGGCCGTTAAACGGTGCTGCGATAAAATTGGCAATGGTGCTGAAAATAGCTGAATACCAATAGGATAGAGATGACTGCGAGCGGCCATAGCAGGTAGGTTAACCATTTCAGCCACTCTGGCACGTGGCCCATCAGTTGGGCAATCCAGTCATCCATGCGGGAAAACAGCCACCAAAAAGCACCGCCCATCAACAGCACGTTGAGCAGTAGGGGAACGATGACAAATCGCCGTATGACTGGCAGCGACATCAGTTGCCAATCTTATTCGAAATAGTAAATACCTGAACGCGGTGGCGTAGCGAGGGACGGAATCACCATGACATCCTGTTCCTCATTGTGGGGTGATCCAGATCGTTTGTATGATTTGCATCATCATATCGGGATGATTTTCTGCTGACCAGTGACCCTTTGGACTAAAAAAAGCAAAAAGTGCGCCAAGTATATCTTTATTTCTACTAAAATACTGTGCAGACTTGCACTTGTGTATGCAGGAAAATAGAGTTATGGGGTATGGAAAAGTTGCCGCTGTGGTAATAAATTGAATTAACTGGGATAGCAATGATGCAGGACTTGCGTCTGATATTAATCGTTGTGGGCGCGATCGCTATGATTGCGCTATTGCTTCACGGCTTGTGGACGAGCCGTAAAGAGTGTTCGTCACTTTTTAGTGACCGTCCGGTGAAGCGCCTTAAGCAAAAGCAGAAGCGAGAAGAGGCTGCGGCGCTTGAGGAGCTTGATGAAGGGGTCGGCGAAGTCAGAGTCATGCAGACTCGTGCGCAGGAAGAACCTTCATTGGGTTCGTTCAGTGAGCCTCCGACGCCGACATCCTTATTGCCTTCCGCTTCTGCTGCCGAACACGTTCGTACTGATTACGATCCGCTATTGAGAGCAACCACCACGCCCCAATCTGCACCTGAGATGCACATCGATCGCATTGCAAAGGAGACTCGCCCCGCATATGCAGCAAACGCTGTGCCTGCGCATTCAACGCCTGTTGAGCGTGCACCGCACGTTAAAGAGGTTGAAAAAGAGCGGGTCGTTGAGCAATACTTGCCTGAGCGAGATTCTAACCAGCCGCAACTGCAAAGCGCAAGCAACGCAGCGCAAGAAATAGTGATGGTACTGCACGTTGCCGCTCATCAAGGCAGTATCATTGGCGGCGAAGTGCTATTGCAGAGCGTATTGCAGGCCGGCTTCCAGTTTGGTGAAATGAATATTTTCCATCGCCATGTTAATCCTGCGGGTGCAGGACCGGTGCTGTTTAGCTTGGCCAACATGCTAAAACCCGGCTCTTTCAGTATCGACGACATGGCCGAGTTCTCCACGCCTGGCGTCTCCATTTTCATGATGGTGCCCTCCTACGGTGACGGAAGCCAGAATTTTAAACTGATGCTGCAATCTGCACAGCGCATTGCTGACGACGTCGGCGGAGTGGTACTGGATGACGAGCGTCGTTTAATGACGCAGCAGAAAGTTGAGGCTTACAAAGGCCGTATTCGCGATACGCTTCGGGGATAATGGCTAGGAGTGATTTTGTAACCGCAAAGCCTCCATATAGGAGGCTTTGTTTTTTAGGGGATGGGATGAACTGATGTGGCGAGTAGCAATGGGTTAAAGCAGGATCTGGACGTGGTTCAGGAAGTGGGACTGCTTTCCACTTCACTACTGGGAAGTGGCGTGTTTCAGTTCCAGTTATTGTGGCGCAACTATCGGGTAATGACAGCCTATGGCTTGGCCTCTGCTGAAATTGTGTTGGTGTTTCCGATTGCCATTGGCTTTGCCGCGTTAGGACAGAATTTTCCTAATGCCGGTGGCAGCTCACTTTATCAACCTAGTGTTTGACCCACGCCTGGTTCGCGTTACCCGCTGGTTGTTTCTTTCCGTGATCCTCTTGGAGTTGCCTACTGCGTTGCAAATTGCCGCTGAGTTTTGGGCGCCGTTTATCGGCCATAGCAGGGTAGATATATTGTGGTGATGCAAATATTGACGCTGTGGTCGCCATTTGACTGATCGGATCACGCAGTGCGGTCTCAATTGCTTCTATTCAAACGGGTATTTCCGTGCTGGTGGTGCTGCTGTTCGCCGCCATTTGGTTGGGGGGGGGGGGAGATCAAATCCCATGCATATCGCCTGGCCTGCACTGAGTACCCTTTCTTGGCCGAATATCTTTGATTCACTTGCCGTGATGTTTTAGTGTTTTGTTGGACTGGAAGTGTTTGCTTACCTCTCTACCGAGTTTCGTAACCCAGAGCGTGATTTTCTTCAGGCCTTGATGATCGGCATGCTGATTGCTGGCATCGTCTATTGGGCTTGTAACTGTCGCAATTTTGCAGTTGAATGCTTATGGCTGTGATATCGCGCCGACCTCGCTGCTGTTGAGTATCGTCGAAGATTTGTTTGGCAACGAATGGATCTATTGGGGATCGTGCCAGATTGGTTATCTGTCGTCCTTTGCCAGTGTTAACATTTATACGCAATGTTTTGCGCGACTGGTGTGGTCACAGGTAACGCCAGAGGGGAATTATTTGGGGCGGCTTTCACGTGCCCAGGTTCCCCTGAGCGCGCTGTCGGCGGCAGTGTGCTTTACAGCAAGCATGGTTTATTGCTTGCTGATTTACTGGCTGTCACTGCCAGTATCGACGTTGATCGTCGTATTTTTGTTCTGGTTTATCTGCTGTGCATATGCTGACAGGATGTCGGATATTGAAAGGCCTGGCCGCCTGGTGGTGATTATCGGCAGTGTGTTATGCTGCGCACTGTTGGTGATAGCAGAGTCTAAATCGCTGCTGGCAGTGCTGTGGTGGGGTTACCGCATAAGTCACAGCAACTGGCTGCAGAATAATCGTCGTTGCACCGGCCCTTTGGTGGCTGGTGCCCGCGATGAGGGGGTACCGCCTACGAGGGCTGCTGTTCAGATGTAGCCGTTTTATCTGCGTCCAGCTTGGCTTCCAATTCGCTCAAACGCTGTTCCAGCCGCACTAGTTTTTCATGGGTGCGCAACAGAACCTGCGTTTGTACATCGAACTCTTCGCGGTTTACCAGATCCAGCTTGGTAAACTGTGCTTGTAGTACCTGGCGAATTTTTTTCTCGGCGTCTTCGCCCAGCTCACGTATGCCTTTTGGCATAGATTCATGAACCTGACGTGCAATTTGCTCAATCTTTTTCGGGTCAATCATGCTGTTTTCCTGCTCGGTTTCTGTCATATGTACTGTCAGTGTAATGCGTGAATGAAAAGGTATAAACCAAAACTCACCTTGTAATACTTTGTGTTTTATTCATAAAGAAAATTTTTAGCAATAGGCTAAGCAGATGCCACATTTATCCATTGCGCTCATTGCCCCACTCAGGCAATAGCGTTATAATTATCACGCTTACTTCTCAGGGCGGGGTGTAATTCCCCACCGGCGGTAAACCAGACAGCGCAAGGTGATAAAACGTTGTGCTTTCGTCTGGAAGCCCGCGAGCGGTCGCCGTAACATTATCAATAAGTTATTATTGATGTACGTGGCGAGATCAGCAGATCCGGTGAAATTCTGGGGCCGACGGTTATAGTCCGGATGGGAGAGAGTAACGGTATCCTGTTGGGGATATGCCCACTCGCGTTATTTTATTAGTCATTACCCGGTGCGCATTGAACCGCATCTGCTGTAATGGTTACTCCTCAATCTCGCCCTGGTTCTGGTAATCCATAATAAACATGAGGTTTTTTACCATGAATCAGACATTACTTTCTGAATTTGGCACGCCATCTGAACGTGTTGAACGTGCACTTGAGGCGCTGCGTCAAGGCGTTGGTGTTATGGTGTTGGACGACGAAGACCGTGAAAACGAAGGTGATATGGTATTTACCGCCGAGAACATGACCGTTGAGCAAATGGCGATGACCATTCGCTACGGTAGTGGCATCGTCTGTCTGTGCTTGACCGAAGAGCGTCGCCGTCAATTGGAACTTCCCATGATGGTGGAGAACAACACCAGCCACTATCAAACCGGCTTTACCGTTACCATCGAAGCTGCTAAAGGCGTAACGACCGGTGTGTCTGCGTCTGACCGTATGAAAACCGTTCGCGCTGCCATTGCTGATGACGCTCGTGCAAGCGATCTGAATCGTCCTGGCCACGTCTTCCCGTTGCGTGCTCAACCTGGCGGCGTACTGACTCGAGGTGGTCATACCGAAGCGTCTGTCGATCTGGCAACGTTGGTAGGTTTCAAACCGGCCGCTGTGCTGTGTGAGCTGACAAATGATGACGGTTCCATGGCGCGTGCACCGGAAGTGATCACATTCGCTAAACAGCACGGCATGTCGGTACTGACCATCCAAGATTTGATTGCCTACCGTCAGGCAGCAGAACGCAAAGCGAGCTGATCGTTCTCTTCTCGGGCCGGTGGTACCGGCCCCACCCAGTGCACGCTACGCGTTAAGCTGCGTTTTTCTTGCTAGTAAGGTGGCGAAGCGCAGTTTGATGTGGTTGCCATTCTCGTCTGTTTTATGCAATTCACCCATCTTTTCGTTGAATTTCAGGATGTCTCATCACGTGTAATACTCGTGCAATTCATCGTGCTGAAAGATGAAGGAAAAAGGCAGCGGGCAGGGGAAATCCTTGCTGGACATTTGCCGCCGCCACGATCAAGTCATGGCCGCCCTTCACGGTTCACTCCTGCATGTTACGCACAATGAAAGGAATGTGCTCGCGTTCCAGAAACATCAACATCACGGTAGAAATGGTGAGATCAAACTTGTTCGTCTAACGCGGCTTTGTTGATGTCGTACAGGCTGACGCGAATGCTGGAGAGGTTTTCGCTGCTGATAATATCTTTCAGAGACGAGATACTGTTGAGATTTTTGTCATAGGCGGTAACGTCAAAGCCGCGCAGGTTAATGTAAAGGGCATTTCTGCCCCACCGTATAGCCAAGATCGAGCGCTTTTCCAGCCGGTATTTGCTCCAGTGCGGCCACTACTTCTGAGTGGGTGTCAGGCCGTAGGCCGTATTTTTTAGTGTAATAACCCTTCTGCGGTGCAGTAAAACGCTAATTTGCACTCCAAATCCGCTGAGGCACTGACGATACGATGCCAGGTTTGCAGTTCAACAAACGGTGGCTGATTCTCTTCAGTAAACTGATAAGTCTTAATCACCAAGCCATTTTCGTGCAGCATGGCGAAGGTCAGCTCTCCTTTCAGGATGGTTAACTTCGCACAGGTGCCAACTTGCGTGTTGTATTTTTCTTGAAATGCAGCGGCAGCGTCTGTGCATTCCACTGTGGCAGGGTTTTATAACAGATCAGGTTTTGTATCATACAATTCGGAGAGCTTATACATTCTTATCGCGTTTTACCGCGATGCCGGTAGTTTATAACGCCTGACAAAGAATAGCTCTATAAAGTGGAAATCGGATACTGAGACAGCGTTTTCAGGATTTCTTCTATCGGTTTGTTAAGGTCAATCTTGACCGTTTCACCTTCTCTTGCCTCATACGGATGCTCAGGAATGTATTTGCTCGGATTCTGCTTTAGCTATTCCAGACAGATGCCGTCACGGTTGATTTTTGCCTTAGATGTTGCGGTCAGCGGAACAGGAGACGCCCATGCCAACTGGGCAGAAAACTCTGTGACGCGGCAGACGAATAACGCGGATATCGTGAGCGAAATATTTACCACCAAACTGAGCGCCTAATCACAGATCCTGTGCGGCTTTCAGCAGGTCATTTTCCAGTTCAATGTCTCGGAAGGCTTCCCATGTTCATTGCCGCTGGTCGGCAGAGCGTCATAGTATTTGATGGAGGCCAGCTTCACGGTTTTCAGCGTGCTTTCCGCTGAAGTACCGCCGATAACAAAGGCAACGTGGTACGGCGGGCAGGCTGCTGTGCCTAGTGAGCACATTTTTCTACCAGGAAGTTTTGCAGTTTTTCCGGCGTCAGCAGTGCTTTTATTCCTGATAAAGGTAGGTCTTGTTGGCGGAGCTGCCGCCTTTTGTGACAAACAGGAATTTGTATTCCGCCCCTTCCGTACTGTACAGACCGATTTGAGCCGGCAGGTTGGTGCCGGTATTGACTTCCTTTTGATACATATCCAACGCGGAGTTCTGTGAATAGCGCAGGAATTGTAACGCCACGTATTTGTCGTTTTCACTCGCCTCAGGGGTCGAGGAGGATATCTGCTACTTGCTATTGGTGAGCCCGGGCGCAGCATAAACGATGCATCATGGAAGACCTGTTGTGCCAGCAGGGTTAATGATGCCTGCGGGTTGATCTTCAGAATCTCTTTACCTTCAAACTGGGGCGGTGGAAACAAAATCGCTGCTGATCAGGCGATATTGGGTGTGATCCTTGCTTACCGGAAAAGGTTATTGATAATAAAATGGTTTATTCGACATGTTTTCTTACTTGCAACAAATTAAAAGAAAGATTTAGTCTTACTTGGAAGATTTTATGTCTTGCATATGGTTATCATTTTTATTGGAAATATTTAGTTATGTTGTGTAGCACAATTATTCTGACCATGGTAGGGTTTTTGGTATCATATACCACTTCGGTATATCATATTTTTTGCATCCAATTTGCGGATTTTTACAATTCTTGGCGATAAAAACGCAGTGAGAATGGCAGAAAAACAATAATGCACTACATAGGGATTGATGCTTATTATATTGCGTAACTTGTTTAATAAAAATAAGTAAATTTATCGAATTATTTTCACTTTAAATAATATGGTTTTATCGTGCCGATATAAAATAGTGGTTTTTTAGCAGTCTATCAAAGACTCATCTATTTCAAGACAATATCAAATCTTCTTGCATCAGAAAATTATCAATCATCCAAAAACCTGCCGGTCCTCTGGCGGATAATATTTTGACTACACTATATCCATTTCAATCAGTTGCGGACAACCAGCGTTGCTGGATGCTACAGCAAAGCCTTTATTCTGCCATTTCCAGTAGTATAAAGTAAGAGGGGCAGACCAAATAATGCCTTCTTTTGGTTGACGCTCTATGCACGTATAGGTATTCAGATAAAGTTGGCGTACGGTCACCAGCTGCTGCGGTGAGACAGGCTATTGCTGTGCCAATGTATGCTCTGCGGCAACAAGGATGGCCATTTCAGTTTTTACGTGTAGCCGTGAGGCGCTGATTTCTGTCAGATAGTGTGGTTGAGTGCGAATCACCCACATGTGTGCGCTATGCCTTAAGCAGGTCTATGGCATCCTAATCTTCGGCGATCAGACACTCGAACTCAATATCAGGAAAGCAGGCAGAGAAATCGTGCATCAAGGGATCGTAATGAGCCGCTTTCCATATATCCGATAATACAAAGAAGAGCGTATGTTTCATGCTGTCGGCTATGAAGTGGTTGCCCTATTGATATTGATCACGGCACCCATTGATGCCTGGCTGTTTAACAAACCGCTATTTCCATGATGCATGATGGGCGCATTGGCGATTATGTTCTCCAGCAGCGCCATGATGTGGAATATCATCTATAATGCCTTGTTTGACGCCTGTGGCCGATATCATGCGTGGCGTACGGTGCTAAGGTGCGTATATTGCACGAATTAGGCTTTGAGGACGTCTTTTTCCTGTTTTTCCTGCCGTATACCGTGGTGTATAACTGGGTATATGACAAATTTTGTGCCCGGTTTATGGTGAGCAGAGATGGCGAACGCGGGAAGTCGCTCGCCGCATCACGGCCTCACTAATGCCATCAGCTTCTCTGCGGTTGCTGGTTTTCAGGCAGCTTTTTAAATCGGCGTAGTCTGACATCATCCAGGCTGCGCCACAAATACTAGGCGGCGACGGTGCGAAACGGCTAACACTGCAGGCTGAGTTCCGCCAATTCACGGCGCGAGGGTATCGCATCGTGCTGATGCAAATAGCATAACCCTAAGCGGATGCCGAGATCGTCCAGCGGCATAATATCCATTCGCTCAAATCCATAAATAGAATACATTTCGACCGTCCAGCGGGGCCAATGCCTTTCAACGTTGATAACCGTTCGATGAGCGTATCGTCCCCCATGGTTATCGCCTTTTCTCGCGTGGATACTAAACCGTCGCGTGACCCTGTGCAATTAAGTGCAGCGTCTCTGTCTTGCGCGTTGAGAAGCCGCATTAGCGCAGCGCGTCTTTCTCACTAGTAGCAATCTGCTTTGCAGAAGGGAATACTTGTCCATCAGGGCTAAAATCATCCAACAGGAGGCGGATCATGGTATCACCCGCGCGAGTGGTGAGCTGTTGGTAAGCAACGGCGCACATTAGAGTTTCATAGGGTTCACAATGCGGGTGCGTTTGGTGCTGACATTCGCCGATGTGGTCCAACAGTGCTTGTCAGCGTGTCCCAAAGCGTGCGTAGATGTTCTCATGCTAGATGTAGGATCTGCGCCAAGTTTCATAATGTCGGCTGCGAGTGTAACATATTTGATCCTGAACGTGAAAGAAAAGGGTGAGCTTTCATCATAAAGTAGTGAATCAGGGTTATCACCCTGCGATGCGTTTCTGGAATGAGAAAGCAAGAATCAGTCAGGTATTCACCAGACGTAACCGATAGGGTGTGATCTCTGTTGTGACCAGAGAGTGCGAGGTGAGTGATGTCGCAAACGCATGCGCTTTTCCTGAGAAAGAAGATGCTCTACATGAAAATAGCTGATGAGATTGCCTTGTGCCGACTCGATAAACACGCTGACGGTCGCTTTGTCTATGGCGTTAAAACCACGGGGATATTTTTATACCTTCCTGCGCATCCCTATTGCCGCTGTGGAAAACGTGCAGTTCTTTGCGGATGCGGATGCGGTGCAGTAGGCCGGGTTCCGGCCCTGTAAATGTTGCAACCTAGGAAACCCACCCGTCCCGTGAGCAACGGCAATGTGCGGCTATTAAGCACGCTTGACAACTGATAGCGCAGTCCGAGACATCGCTGACGTTAGCGCAGGTAACAACGGCGATGTTATTAGCCTTTAGCATTTTTATCGGCTGTTTAAAAACCCAGATTGGCGTGTGACGTCAAAACGTTATGCTGCAGCGTTGCCTGGTTAGCGTCTGCGCGCCTTGCTGAGCGGTGATGTACTGGTAACGCAAGCCGAATTGGCGGCGGGTTTTCATTCCAGCAGGCAGTTTTATTAGGAATCTTATCAACTGCTGGGCATGCCGCCTCGCGGTTTTAAATACAATGGGCAGGGAATGACGATTTATTTGCTATTGGTTCATGCTTGCTGGGGTTATTCTGGTGGCGGAAAGCGAGCGCGGGGTCTGCGCTATTTTACCGGGGATGATACCACTGCATTAATAAACGAGCTGCACCTCTGTTTGTCAATGCGACGTTAGTTGAAGGCGATGCGGCATTTGAGCAACGCATGGCGCTGGTCATCCGCGCTATTGATTCACCGGGCTCGCACTTGACGTTACCGCTCGATATTCGTGGTACTGCCTTTCAACTGCGTGTCTGGCAGGCTTTGCGAGACATTCCTCGGAGGTGAACCACACTCAGCCAGCGCGCGATGTTGCTGAAAAGATTGATCAGACAGACGCAGTGCAAGCGGTGGATGGCGCATGCACTGCCAACCGTCTGGCAGTGATTGTCCTTTGCCATCGGGTGATTCGCACCGATGGGGCGTTGTCGGGCTATCTGTCTGGTATCGCGCGTAAACGTCAACTTCGGAGAGGGTTTTTTAAGGTACGCATGACGGTATTGATACTAGTATGTAACGCCCAAGCAGTGTTACGAATACCCGCATTATTCATTGCCAAGTCAATAGCACGATAAGAATAATCGTGTTGGAAGGTGCGTTTACATGATTGACAATGGTAACGGCTGATGGGCACTTCTGCCATAACTGTGTTTTTTTTACAGAGACTGTCTGTTCACAAAACGGACATCTTACATCAACTGTAGCCACTGTATCTCCACATCCAAAACAGGAGGGTTTATACTGTGATTAATTTATTGGATGATTTGATCAACCCAACGTAAAGCCGGAGCGAAATGCTACGGATTACGTGCCACAATTACTGCACGCAGTGGAGCGGGGTAACCTTCGCAGGTTTTACTGCGATCGTTAGGATCGAGAAAATCGGCCAGTGATTCCGTGATCATCCATGAGGTTCTGCGCTGTTCTTCTAGGGTAGTGACGCAATGATCGACGATGCGTACATCGACAAAACCGCACTTTTCTAACCAGCGCACCAATGCTGGAGCTGAGGGAATAAAGTAAACATTGCGCATTTTCGCGTAACGCTCGCCAGGCACCAGCACGGCATTCTCATCGCCCTTGATAATCAGCGTCTCCAACACCAGTTCTCCGCCGGAAACTAACTGATTTTTTAACTGCCATAGATGATCGAGCGGTGAGCGGCGATGGTAAAGCACGCCCATGGAGAATACGATATCAAAGGCAGCGAGTTCCGGCAGCTGTTCCATACCAAGCGGTAATAGATGCGCACGTTGATCATTACCCAGCAGTTTGCGAACGGCTTCGAATTGGCAGAGGAAAAGCTGCATCGGGTCGATGCCCACGGCCAGATGCGCACCGGCACCAACCATGCGCCACAGGTGATAACCGCTGCCGCAGCCGACATCCAATACCAGACGGCCCTTTAATGGGCTGATATGGTGGGGCAGACGTTCCCACTTCCAGTCAGAGCGCCATTCGGTGTCAATATTTACACCGTAAAGTGAATAAGGGCCTTTACGCCACGGCATTAGTTCACGCAGACGCACTTCCAGCCCTTCACGCTGTTCATTGCTGAGATCCGGCTGTGACACAGCGGTGACGCTGTGCTGAACATCTAGTTGCGATGGTGTTAGTTTTGGCAAGGCTTCAACGGTATTGAACCACTGTTTAAATTTGCCGTGCAGTGATTCCCGTTGCCAGGCACTCAGTTGAGCAGGCAGCGTATTTAACCAATGGCTCAATGGACCTTTTGCAATAAGCTGATAAAAATTGCCGAAATCGATCACGCCTTATCCCCAGCTTTTAACGCTAGTAACGAACCAAAATTAAAACATTGGAACCACACTTCGCTGTGTTGAAATCCGGCGTGTGCCAGACGAGATTTATGGGTTTCCACTGAATCGGTCAGCATGACATTTTCCAGCATATTACGCTTTTGGCTGATTTCTAATTCGCTGTAGCCATTTGCCCGTTTGAAATCGTAGTGCATGTTAAATAAGAGCTCACCTACCTTGTTATCTTCAAAGTTGAACTTCTCCGATAACACCATCGCACCACCGGGATTCAAGCCTTGATAGATACGTGTTAACAGCGTTTGCCGTTCTTCCGGTGCCAGGAATTGCAAGGTGAAGTTGAGCACCACTAGTGAGGCATTTTCGATGATAATATCACGGATATCAGCCTCGATCACTTGGACGGGCGTGGCAGCGCGAAAAGTATCAATATGGCGGCGACAGCGTTCAATCATCGCGGGTGAGTTATCAACGGCGATAATGTTGCAGCCCGTGGCCTGAATATTACGTCGCATCGACAGCGTAGCGGCTCCGAGCGAGCAGCCCAAATCGTAAATCTGGGTATCGGGTTTGACAAAACGTTCAGCTAACATGCCAATCATGGAAATTATATTGGAATAACCTGGGACGGAGCGCTGAACCATATCTGGAAAGACTTCAGCGACGCGTTCGTCAAAGGTCCAGTCACCGATGTGGGCTATGGGAACAGAAAAAAGCGTATCGCGATTTGGCATGATGGACACGACATTACAGTACGGTTAATAAAAAGGTGGCACAGTCTAGCAAATACCGATCAGAAAGTCTGTTTCCTTGCGGCGCGCATAATACGTACGGTGCACAAAAGTTACATGGCACTATTAATACAGCGTAAGCACCAAATTTCCAAGGAAGGTAGTAAAGATTGAACAGCGACATCAATATCAGTGAAGCGTAGGTGGCGGCCATCTCCCCGGTACGACGCCAGCGGAATTCACGTTGACGCAAGCCTACGTAGTGAAAGAGTCGGCCAATAATCAGCAATATACCGCATAGGTGGATCATGAAGATCAACGTGCCGTTCATTTCCATCAGCACCAGAAGAATAGCACCGATAGGGAGGTATTCTACGGCATTACCGTGCACACGAATGGCGGTCTGTAATTCATAAAAACCATCGTCTCCGTATGCTACGCGGTATTGCATACGTAGTTTCACCACATAGAGAGACAGTTTTACCAGCAACAATGCGCCAAGCTCTATATAGAGCGCGCTTACCATGTTCCACTCCATTGTCGGGCAAAATTGCCTAACAGAAAATATGAACTGATTTCGGCTGGCCGAATAACAACTATCTGCTGTCAGACTGTCACCTGCAATGTCTGATTTTAAAAAAGCATTTAAAACATATTGTCGATCATTGCGTCACTACCCTAGAACTAAAAGAACAGCGCAGAACCTCATGGATAACCACGGAATCGAAGTTATAATAAAAATGCTAAAAAACCTTTTAATACGTTGCTGTTTTATTTTTGTTTAAAATAAGGTTTCCTGTTGCGGCTGGCAGGCAGCGATAACCGGTTATAACAACAACCATATTGCCTGTGCCAGCGGGAGTAGATTGCCAATATCAGGCGTATGGATAAACAAATATAAAGAATGCCCCTGCCAGAGTTTCTGTTTATCAATCCAGGGTGCAAACTAGCACAAATTATCTGCCAATGAAACTGATGGCGGATTGCTGTGCGGTCAGCAGCGCATAAACTGGCAAACGCGGTTTTTTCCGTTGGCTTCTCGCAGGGCAGCCGTATCCGGCGGCGCGTGGTGTACCTGGGCAGTTGTCGAACATGATCCTATCGATAGCGCGCCGCACAAGCCTTTAGTTTAGTTAGTGTTCATCCTCACCTTTGGCAAAAATGCAAGGTGGCGAACTTCCACACCGTAGCTGAATTCCTGCAGCAGAGTATCAAGAAAACGCTATAAATCATGGAGTTGCTCTGTCGAAAGGCCACAGGAAGCTGCAACCAGAATTGTCGATCATTCATTCAATAACCTAATACATCATCAAACGTAATACTCACGTTTGATGTAAGTACCGATAAGCCTATCGTGCATTTCGGATTACGATTGAGGCGTTTCAATCGGTTGCACAGCGTGCAGATTTTTACGCTCAATACGCTGTGTATACAGTTTGCCAACAATGTGTTTTGCTTTTGTAAGTTCGTCGTTGTAAGCCCTATAGCCATCAGTGCACCAAAATGCCACTCTGAACCCTGAGAGTGGTTCCAGCAACTTACGCAGGAGAGGCAAATGCCGCAATGTCCGACATCACCGGACGCACTAAAGAGATGACGGATGCCATTGGGATGATCGAAAACGTGGCATTTCAAACACATACTCTTTCATTGAATGCCGCCATTGAGGCAGCGCGAGCGGGTTAACTAGGACACGGTTTCGCGGTGGTTGCCTGTGAGGTCGGCACACTAGCCGCGCAGAGTAACCAGTCGGCGCAGCACATTAATGTGGTGATTTGTGACTCAGACAGCAGCGTTGCAACCGGTGCAAAATTGCTCAAAAAAATTGAGCGACAGCCTGAAAAATATTATCAACTCCGCACAGGGTACTGGCACGTTTTCTCAATGAAAACGCCAAGATTTCCGCGCAGCAAAACCCAACACATTCAGGCAGTAACCGATCGTATTCAAACCCTAAACGATACTATTAAACAGAATGTAAGTCAGGTAGAAGCCAGCGCTGATACGTTTAACGCGTTACTACCACAGACCGAGCAGTTGCCTGCTTCAGTCAAGCTCTTCACGCTATCAGAATCAACAAACAGCGGCTACTAAAAGTGGCCGTTCAGACCGCTGATCAACGTCACTTTACCCCTTGTCATCCTCGGTAAAAATCTTGGATCTCTATGAGAATAAACGTATTTCTTCAGAAAGAAATTCCCGGCTTCGCAGGAATGACGGTGGAAATAGTGGTGATTTGACTGTTGGGTGACTATCACTCGTAGGCTAACGCATAAAGCAGAGCACGACGTTGATGTTTCTGTTGCAGGTAACGGGTATGGTGAATATGCCGATAAGTGCGTGACTGGGCTTCCAACCAACGGCCTCTGCGCCGCTGAACCTGGCGTAACATGCGCCACCGGATCACTTCATTTCTTCTGCGTCTCATGACAACACTCTTTATCGAAAACGGGAGGGGGTGCGGCGTAGCCGTATAGCGCGTTCTCAGGTAAATCCAAGCGCCGCGCTCTTTTTGCCGTGCCTGTACCAGCAATTTCTTTCTATTCTATTCAGACGAAAGGAATTTTCTCTTTTGGCAAACTATGCGTACACTTTTCAAGTTATGTCAATCGTGTGCCGAAAGGATCTGTGCGCTGCTATGACGACTTTTTACACTCTGTTGAATTGGCTACTGGTTCTGGGTTACTGGCTGCTGATCGCTGGCGTTACGCTTCGCGTCTTAATGAAGCGCCGTACGGTTCCTTCTGCAATGGCCTGGTTGCTTGTCATTTATATTCTACCGCTGGTCGGTATCATTGCTTACCTTTCGTTTGGTGAGTTGCACCTTGGTAAGCGCCGCGCCGAACGTGCCAGCCGAATGTGGCCATCAACAGCCAAATGGCTACGGGAGTTGGCTGAGTACCGGCAGATTTTCGCCACTGAAAATAGTGAAGTGGCGCGCTCACTGTTCCAACTGTGCGAACGCCGTCAGGGGATCGGTGGTATCAAAGGAAACCAGTTGCAGTTGCTGACCACCTTCGAAGATACCATCAAAAGGCTGGTGCGTGATATTAACCTGGCATGTAGCGACATCGAGATGGTGTTTTACATCTGGCAACCAGGCGGACTTGTTGAGCAGGTCACTGCTGCCTTGAAAAAAGCGGCGCAGCGCGGTGTAAGCTGTCGAATTTTGCTCGATTCTGCGGGCAGCGTCGATTTCTTTCACAGCACCTATCTCTCACAGATGCACGAGGCTGGGATTGAGGTCGTGGAAGCCCTCAAGGTAAACCTGTTCCGTGCTTTTCTGCGTCGCATGGATTTACGACAGCACCGCAAAGTAGTTCTGATTGATAACAGAATTGCCTATACCGGTAGTATGAACATGGTTGATCCACGCTTTTTCAAACAGGATGCAGGCGTTGGACAGTGGGTCGATTTGATGGCACGTATTGAAGGTCCGATCACCACCACCATGGGCATTATTTATTGCTGCGACTGGGAAATGGAAACGGGTCAACGCTTGTTGCCGCAACCGCCAGATTTCGGCCTGATGCCGTTCGAGCAGGAGCGTGGGCATACTGTGCAGGTGATTGCATCAGGTACGGGCTACCCAGAAGGCATGATCCATCAAGCGTTGCTAACGGCCGTCTACTCCGCGCGACACCAGTTGATCATGACCACGCCCTACTTCGTCCCCAGTGACGATCTGTTGCATGCCATCTGCACGGCGGCACAACGCGGCGTCGATGTCAGTATTATCCTGCCGCACAAAAACGACTCCGTATTGGTTGGCTGGGCCAGCCGTGCGTTTTTCAATGAATTGTTTGCCGCAGGGGTAAAAATCTACCAGTTTCAGGATGGATTACTGCACACCAAAAGCGTGTTAGTCGACGGGCAACTCAGTCTGGTAGGTACTGTCAATTTGGACATGCGCAGCCTGTGGCTCAATTTTGAAATCACACTGGTGATCGACGATGATAGCTTCGGCAGCGATCTGGCTTGCGTACAGGAAGATTACATCGCTCGCTCACGCCTAATGGATGAAAGCAAGTGGCAACAACGCCCTTATTGGCAGCGTATTGTCGAGCGCCTGTTTTACTTTTTCAGCCCATTTTTGTGATACTCAAGCTCCCGAAAATCGCCGTGTATTGCGCTATCAATAGACGAGCCGTCATGTTCTAATACCGCCATTATCATGTTCTAATACTGCCATTACTGAATCTATGGAAACGCCTTATGGATCTGAACAACTGTCTTACGGAAGATGAAATGCTCAAGCAAGCTTACGATATCTTTCTTGAACTGGCGTCTGACAACCTCGACCCAGCGGATATTATCCTGTTCAATCTTCGATTTTAGGAGCGCAACGGTGCAGAATTATTTGATCCCGCCGAAGACTGGCAAGAACATGTCGATGTCGATTTGAATCCCGCTTTTTTGCAGAAGTGGTGATTAGTTTGTCGGAAAAATGTGGTGACCCGATCAGCGACGTATTCGCGCGTATTTTGATTTGCCGTGAAAAAGACAACAAGATGTGTCATATCTTGTGGCGTGAGTAACTCCTCTCCCTAATGGCCTGCTGATATGCAGGCCTTTTTTATTGTTAGCTTTGTAGCGGATCGACTTTCAGGCACGAGACTGCATAGGAAAATTGCCATTCCAGTAATGGGCGCGTTTTGACACAGGTTTCATTGGCTATCGGAAAGCAAGTGCAAAATACACAGCCGGCTAGTGGTTAATCGGTGAAGGCAACTCTCCCTCTAACAGCTATATTCATTTGCCGCGCTCTTTGTCGGGAGCGGGGATTGGTACCGCTGATATCAGCGCCTAGGAGTAAGGGTGTAACGGGTTGCCAAACAAGGCGTCATCGGTTGCCAGTTCCACGGCGTGACAGAGATACATTACCAGTACGCGATCGGAGATGTGTTTAACCACCGAAAGATCGTGCGCAATAAAATCAGTGACAGTTGCATTTCCTTCTGCAATTGCTGCAATAAATCCACCATCTGCGCCTGAATCGATACATCAGGCACCGATACGGGTTCATCACAAATAATCAGCTTGGGGCGTAAAATCAACGCCCGCTCAACACCGATGCGCTGACACTGACCGCCAGAAAACTCATGGGGATACATTTTAATGCGCTGGCGTGCCTCTGGCATTCTCACTGCATCCAGTATATTCACCGCACCGTCAAACGCCTCGCGGCGACTGTAATCCTTGATGGAAACATTATGACTTCCATTAACTGCTCCATGACGCGCATATAGGGGTTAAGTGATGTCATCGAATCCTGAAAATCATGGCGATCTCTTTCGCTCGCAGCTTGTTCAGTGATTTTTCTTGCAGATTGAGGGTTTCATGCCCAATGAAGCGGGCCGAATCGCTGGCCTGTTCATTTGCCGCTAGCAACCCCATCAGTGCAAACGCGGTCTGCGATTTTCCCGAGTCTAATTCTCCGATAATGCCAAGCGTTTCATCCTGTTCCATAGTAAACGTCAATGCCTTCACCGCCGCGATATCCCCGTCCTCGGTTGCAAACCACACGCAGAGATCCGTGACGCTGAGTAATGAGTGCAGCACGAACAGGTTATTTCCTTTCTGTTCTGCATGTTTCGCAATTATAGCGGCTCCTCAACGATCTTTAGGGTCCACAGAGCATCCCGTAAGCTATTGAGGCTAAGCGTCTGCCCACGCACAATCCTCGCCATATTGATCCACGACACCATACCAATTGCAATGGAGATCAACAGTAGCTGCTATCCAAAAAAAAGATCACAAGCAGGATATTGAAGCTGTTCAAAAAGAACCTACCAGCCAGCTAACGTGCCGATGCGAAAAATTCTGTCACGCGTGAATGCGTTCACAACGCGATCACTATCGCTGGTATCACCTTTGCCAACGCCTTCCTTGGGGTCTGCCACTCCTGGCGCGTATAAGCTGGGTTCTGAGTTCCATATTCCGCACAATTTGGTTAACGCCATGTTGATCGCTAACGTCATTCGTTATAACACGAACAACAGCCCGACCAAGCAAATCGCATTCAGTCAATATGATCGCCAACAAACGCGTCGTCGTTATGCTGAAGTGGACGATCACCTGGGGTTGAATGCACCTGGCGATCGCACCGCAGCGAAGATTGAGAAGCTGTTGACCTGGTTAGATGAAATCAAAACTGAACTGGGAATCACAACTTCGATTCGAGAAGCAGGCGTGCAGTAAGCTGATTTTCTTGCGAAAGTGGACAAGATGTCTGAAGATGACTTCGACGATCAGTGTACCGGTGCTAACCCGCACTATCCGCTGATCGCTGAGCTGAAAAAGATCATGCTGGACACTTACTACGTGTCGTCTGTATACGGAAAGTGTTGAAGAAGAGAAAGCACTGACCAAAACAGAGAGAAAAGGTAAAAAGAGTAACTGAGAATCGACAACACACCCTTGCCGTTAAGGTAGAGGTTTCTTCCTTTCCCAAGCGATGCACCGCTTCAGTGGGGCTTTATCTGTATATTGTCTATCTGCCGATAGTGACGCATGGTTAATCCCAATGCGCTTTTATAGTGTTTGCGGCAGAGTGTTTGCGGCAGACTGCCACATATCGCTCATTTCTACCGATCACCACCTGTTCATCTTCACGCAGCGGATTGCCCTGCGCGTCAAGCCGCAGCACCCTATTCGCTTTGCGCCCACAATGACAGACCGTTTTCAACTCGATCAGGTTATTCGCCCAGGCGGGTAAATACTGGTTGCCGGAGAATAATTCGCCCTGAAATCAGTACGTAGGCCGTAACACAGCACCGGAATGTCCAATTCATCGACAATGTCTGACAGTTGATTCACCTGCTCGCGGGTTAGAAACTGATACTCATCAATTAATATACAGTGAACAGGCTGCTCATGTTGCGCATTAACCAACAAAGTAAATAAGTCAGTTTGTAAATTAAACACCAACTCTAAGGCGGAAAAAGTCCAATACGCGAGCTGACCCGCCAGATACCATCACGGTGGTCTATTTCAGCCGTTAAAATTAGCGTCCTCATACACCGTTCCTGATAGTTATAAAAGAACTATAATAATGCGGTAGAGTTTCCCGCGTTCATTGCCGAGTAATAAAAATAAAGTTGTACCATGTTTATAACCCAAAAAGAGCGCTTTATCCGCGCAACACGCGGCTGCGCATTATATAATTTTTTGAAATAACCAGCGTGCCAACTTTCCTATGCTGACATACGCTCAACGAGAAACAACACGTCGGGATAGTGACGCCATCACCATCACAATGTCGTCTGTAATCAACGTATATAAAGCAATCGGAAATTGCGAAAATTCCTATACATAGGAAAACATTAACTACATGAGCGATATCTAGCATAGATAATTAGCATTCTATAATACCGACCAAAACGACGTAAAATCGCCCTATCCTAAGTAAGGAAACGAGTAACTTGATTTGTGTTTATCAACGCTAACAACAGGTAAAATTTCGGGTATATAATGCTTATATCGCATCCTGTCAGTATCGACGCTAACCGTTTTAACGCAGCGTGCGGAGTAATACTCAAATAACAGGTATTTCATTTGTTAACAATGTGCTTTTATTTACCTTGACAGTAACGTGATATCAGTTTTAAAAAACGCCATTTTTAATAATCTTACAAATTTGACTATTGCAGAAAATAAAATAGCCATCTATTATTATCACTCTATATACGCCACTAATAATATTATTTGAGATTATCACAATGAGCGAAGTACTAAAGGTTCTAAACAACATCCGTACTCTGCGCGCCCAAGCGAGAGAATGCAGCCTGGATACTTTGGAAGAAATGCTAGAAAAGCTGGAAGTCGTTGTCAATGAGCGTCGTGACGAAGATAATCAGGCTCAGGCAGAAATCGAAAAACGTACCCGTAAATTACAGCAATATCGTGATATGCTGATTGCTGATGGCATTGACCCGAATGAACTGTTGCAATCTTTGGGCACAGCAAAGACTCCAGGAAAAAGCAAACGCGTTGTACGCCCGGCAAAATATCAGTATACTAATGAAAACGGCGAAGCAAGAACCTGGACTGGCCAAGGCCGCACCCCTGCCGTGATCAAGAAAGCTATTGAAGAGAAAGATAAATCTCTGGACGATTTTCTGCTGTAATTCCCAATCGTAATGGTTATTTTTATTTAACAAAAAACCCCGTTAAACGGGGTTTTATATCTATTTTTCGTGATTCCCCGCGAACCACAAGGCAAAGCGCCATCTAATCAGGTTATTTCACATAATTTTCATTAACGATTTCATTAAGCCATGCTGTAAAATTATTACCCAGTGTATTGTGACGCAGGCCGTATTCTACAAATGCACGCATGTAACCCAATTTGTTTCCGCAGTCATGACTTACACCTTTAAGATGGTACGCTTCCACGGTTTCTTTTTCTATCAACATGGCGATGGCATCCGTCAACTGGATTTCATTACCCGCTCCCGGCGGTGTTTTTCCCAGCAGAGACAAAATATCAGCCGAAAGTACATAGCGACCGACAATAGCCAAATTAGAAGGTGCCTCTGACGCCTTGGGTTTTTCCAACACTCCCACCATCTGTGCACTGTCTCCAGGCTGTAATGTCTGCCCTTTGCAATCAACAATGCCATAGCTGCTAACTTCTGCAACCGGTTCAACCATAATTTGGCTGTGACCCGTTTCAGAAAAACGAGCTAGCATTTCACTCAAGTTGTCTTTCTTCAGATTGGATTCAAATTCATCAATGATAACGTCTGGCAAAATAACAGCGACGGGTTCATCCCCGACTAAAGGGTGTGCACACATGACAGCGTGCCCCAATCCTTTTGCCAGTCCCTGACGCACTTGCATGATGGTGACATGTTTCGGGCAAATAGACTGCACTTCTTCCAACAGTTGACGCTTAACGCGCTTTTCCAGCATCGCTTCCAGCTCAAAACTGGTATCGAAGTGGTTTTCAATGGAATTCTTGGATGAGTGTGTAACTAAAATGATTTCGTTCAAGCCTGCGGTAATACACTCATTGACGACGTATTGAATGAGTGGCTTATCAACCAGCGGCAACATTTCTTTTGGAATCGCTTTTGTTGCCGGCAGCATCCGAGTCCCTAGCCCTGCGACGGGGATGACCGCTTTTTTAACTTTTTTATTCACCGTTGACATAACAACCTCTGATATACCGTTCAAATAATGAACTTTATTGCCGGGTTTAATTCGGGGTATACTAGCCTGCTCGATCAAAAACAACCGGTAAACGCGATAGCCATGATAAAAATAAAATAACACTTTATAATAGTAGGAAATAAAAATTAATCACTAACGGCGCACTCATAGTTTAATTAGTTAAGATATGCTCCATCAAGGGAGCCGAGCGGAATACCATTATTTAACACTAACTGCTCCTCTCCTGCGTTCAGCATGGCATGTAAACCGGTTGAAATAGAGAAACCGGCACTGGTTTTACCACAGGCACCATCAACCAGCCAATAGGTATTGTGTCGCACGTGCGCAAGCAACCCGGCAACAGCATGAGGCGCGGATCGCATGGTGCGGAATTCGCCCTCGGTAAGCCACAGTTCTCGCGCCGTTGTCAGGTTTATGGCCACTGCCCGAACTTGATAGCACACTCGTCGATCTGCTGGCTACGCAAGATGTGTCGAACCTGGTTAAACACCGATCGCCGCGCAATATAACCCGCCACGCTGCAGGAGATATCCATCAGGAGAATCACATCCCAATGATAAAACCACTCACCCAGCGCACCATAGAATTCAAGCGATTGGTGGCATACGCTGCAACCACCAAGGCTCCCATCGAACAGCCTGCTACTACATCGAGCACAATACCCATTTCAGTTAATGCCTGAATGAAACCAATATGGGCCCATCCTTTCTCCGCGCCCCCGATCCCAGCGCCAAACCAATCTTTCTTTGCTTTATGATATTCTTCTCATCTCGCTATTCATTTTAGAGCATATTGCCACTCACCAAGATTGTTAGGTACATATCGCCAAGACATTGAGTTATTTTCACGCAAATATCTATATTTTTTAATTTTTTACTGTTATTCATACATCCAGGAGTGACCGTGCCGAAAGCGGTCCCTACAGGAGTGGTAAGCAGTATACCGCATGCTTCCTTCCCTATCTGCAACGCACCTACATAGCACCAACACCAGAAGCATTAATGCGTTCACGCTATTGTGCTTACGTAGCCCCATGATGTTGATTATTTTATCGCTACCTGGGATTCTGCGCTTCATCCTGAAAAATGGCGTGCTTCAATCACCGAAAACGCTCAAGATACGCAGTGGCAAACGATTGAATGTGCTAGCCAAGGATGCGATGATGCTGGTAGAATTTTTGATATCCAGTTCAAACTGGTGAGCCATGAAGGACTCTCACGAGAAGCGCACGACCAGTTGATGATTGAGAAGATTGATGCGTATAAACCGGATTACGTAGTATTGGCTAAATACATGCGCGTTTTAACGCCTGCTTTTCTGCAGCACTATCTCCGAATTAGGAGATTAACATCCACCACTTGTTCCTGCCCGCGTTCATCGGTGCACGTCCATACCATCAGACCGTTGAGTGGAAAACTCACAAGGTGTGTGAAAAAATGGCAAACAAACGCGTTTTGCGTTCAGGCTTTACACAGGGACGTCGCAGTCGCATTTGATATGATGCGCACCGCTTACCAGGAAAGCGCACAATCAGTTAGGCCATCGTTGGAGTTCCCGAGCGGCAAAAAGGAGTAGATTGTAAATCTGCTGCCACAGACTTCGAAGGTTAAAATCCTTTCCACACCACCATCTGGTAGCATTAATTTCACCATATTGTTTTCACTATTCATTTTGCTTCCAAATTGACATCTGAATTTTCCCTGTTACGTTTATAACGTTTTTTGCTCATAGTATTCACCGTACTCTTTTTTTACAGACAAAAGAGCCGGACACAGCATAAACAAGGTCAGCATGGCCAGTGTAACCAGTGCCAGCTCTGCCCCTATGAATCCTAGAGAATACTCGGCCAACTAGGCTACCAACACCGGCACTGATTTTCACCAACGTCCCGCTCACCGCAGAAATCCTTTCCGCCAGTTTGAGCGGCATCTCCTGAAGGGTGAATGCGTTATAACTGACATTCCATATCCCCATAATGGGTTTAAAAACAAACAGCACAAAGATCGACACAGGATTGGTAAAAATGAGAAATCCAAAGAAAATCAGCACTCGGGCCTGGGTTACAAAGAGAACTAACTGCCTGAGCGACAATATATTAATCACTTTACGTGAAATAAAGCTGCCGATAAGACCGCCTTCTACCAAACCAGAAGGCACCAGACCGGTTATTTCAAAGGCGATATTTTGTGCTTTCAGGCTTCATATCATGCTCAGATATGAGAATCGGATGCAAAAATTGTTAAGCGCTGTCAGAGCAACGATGACGCTAAACAGTTTATTGTCTCATAACCAGCGAAATGCCTGTTGAATATCCACCCCGTCCTGGAGTGAGCGGGGCTTACTATCTATGGGACATCGATACAAATCAGGAATAGCAAGAACACGGCTAATAGCAAAAAGAGCAGGTTGATAGAATATGGAAAGAAAACATTCGCGGAGATCAGATATCACAAAGCGCAGATGAAATAACCTGATAGGTTGACAAGGCTGATGTGGAGGTGTGCCTCTGAATCAGTTTCTTGATTACCACGGGCTCAGCCACTTCAGTAAACACGATAAATACGCCGTAAGCGAGTGAAACCGTCATAATCCACAGGAAACTGGCATCGCGCAACAAGGTGAGCAAAAGGATAAATAGCGCCAAACAGAGAACGCGTCCACACTCATTAAACTTTAGTACATTGGTCTTATTTGATTTCTCTATGAACGGTGATGATATTTTTTGATAAAAATCACCGGACAATAAAAAGCAAATATACACCAGCTAATCTACACAGGGTCGAGATTGAGACTCAATGCCAACAGTAGCGTGATATGTTAAATCTCGATTTCCAACAGTGAAAACACAGAACTCGCGACAAAAACGTTAAAGTTGTTCTTCATATTATCCTTATAGCTGAAGACAGATCAGATCTGTCATGACACATTGTCATGAAGAAGCAATATTACATCATTTTATTCCAGATAAGGCTTTTCCTTTCCAACTGCCGGCGAGTAAGAAAACACCGGCAGTTGCCATGACCACTGGATCGCCGTCAGACGCAGCGAAAGCCCCAAGTTAAATGACAACAGCAGATTAATATTGTGGTTGATCTGCAACACTTTCAGTCCGAGATAAAGCAGCGCTACCAGCAGTGATACTGCTGGCATAGAACTCCTTTCTGAGCACCATCGGCATGCGGTTACAAAAGATGTCACGCAGAATACCACCGAAGATCCCGATGACAATCCCGGCCATAATAACCACGGTAAAGGAGTAGTTCAGCTTCTGCGCCATATTGCAGCCAATAACAGTAAAGGCGATTAACCGTATAGCGTCAAGGATCAGGAACAGTCGATGCAGGTGATGCATTATGCGGGCGATCACGATAGTAAACAGACCTGCACCAATCGTCAGATAGATGTAACCCGGGTATTGCGTCCAGCCAATAGGGTTGTTGCCGAGCAGGATATCACGGACGGTGCTACCACCCAGCGCGGTGATAAAGACGATCATCGCCACACCGAAAATATCCATGTTCCTGCGTCCGGCGGCCAAGGCGCCAGACATCCTTTCTGCGGTAATTGCGATCAGATAGATGTAAGTAAGCACACAAGTTTTCCTGTGAAATGTGCCTCTCCCCCTATCCGTTTTACCTGAGAGTTTATGCAACTCACGCCACTTTCCCTCTTCGGTGGATAGCTACGCAGATCGATAACGTGCACACCGCTCTCCAGTCGGCGTATCAACAAAGTGCAGCAAGGTGGTCTGAGCGATTATGGGAGTTTGCGTCTTCGGCGGGTCGCGCGTTGCGCGGTCCTCTCTCCTGCGAGCTGCGAAGTATAAGGATTACTATCGCTACTTCAACATTCCGTTCAATCGGCAGACCAAGATATCATCTATCGTGCACCTCTGGTGTGCCCTTTGCCTATTTTTTATGATACCATCAGCGTCATAATTCCCTGACATGGCAGTGATGATGAAAGTTGTTTCTTTTAATATCAATGGGCTGCGTGCCCGCCCTCACCAACTGGCCGCCATCATTGCCCAGCATCAGCCGGATATCTTCGGCTTGCAGGAAACCAAAGTGCACGATGATATGTTTCCCTTCGAAGAGATACGCAAGCTCGGGTATCAGGTCTACTATTACGGGCAAAAAGGCCATTATGGCGTCGCGTTGCTGTGTAAAGAGACACCGATTGTCGTGCGCTACGGCTTTCCCACTGATGAATTCGATGCACAGCGACGCATTATCATAGCAGGTTTCGCCACTCCTGCAGGAACATTGACCGTTATCAATGGCTATTTCCCGCAGGGAGAGAGTCGCGACCATCCGGTAAAATTCCCGGCCAAAACGCGCTTTTATGCAGACTTGCAGACCTATCTGACGAGGCATCACACCCCGGAGAAACCGTTGATTGTCATGGGTGATATCAATATCAGCCCGACGGATCTGGATATTGGCATTGGTGAAGAAAACCGTAAGCGCTGGCTATACACCGGTAAGTGTTCGTTTTTACCAGAAGAGCGTGAATGGATGGCGCGCTTGCTGGGATGGGGATTGGTCGATACCTTCCGCGCACTGGCACCAGATATTACCGATCGTTATTCCTGGTTTGATTATCGCTCTGCCTGTTTTGACGATAATCGCGGCTTGCGAATTGATGTGATCCTCGCCAGTAAGGCATTGGCGGCGCACTGCACGGCGAGCGATATCGATTACGACATCCGCGGCATGGAAAAACCGTCCGACCACGCGCCGATTTGGGCCACGTTCTCCGGGCTGTAACACCTTGTGATGGCAGCCGGCATGCGGCTGCCACACCTTTGAAACCGTTACTGTTTAATCACCTGCGAGATCAGATTATTCGTCCCAAGCGTCTGCCTGTCGCGTACATACTGCAACAACACACCTTCCGTTCTCACTACAGCGCCCTTCAGTGTAATTATGATTATCGCAGCAACGCATACAATTGTTTTGCGGCTCTCGCCGCGTCCGAACCGTTGTTATCGCTCCAAATCAACACTGGGCGGTACGCCACAAACTACACGATATCCGTATTTCCCACGCGAGAGCATGGTAACCGCTGTAGATTGTGACCATACAGGCAGAGAAACCAGCGCGCCGACAAACAATATTACCTGTGATAATTTCATCCGTTCTGCTCCTCCGTGGCCTTTTTCGCAGTGGGTTTACTGCGTATTTTCTTGTGCGTTTTTGTGGTGCTTGCAACCCGCAAAATGCCGATGCGGACCGGTTTTATCGTGCTTGTTCAATCAATCCACTCAAGGTTTGAGTGAGCGGTTGCATAAAATCCTGGTAACGGCGCTGTTTTTCACTGATCAACGTTAACGTGGCTTCCCAATTAGCGGTCATATCCGGCAACGCGGCGCTAGGTGGTAGTGCATGAATCAGCGCCGCCCCACTTCGCTGGCATGAATGTAACGCCCTTTTTTTAAACAGAAAGCTTCGTTTAAGGATTTTTAAACAGAAAGCTTCGTTTAAGGAGTAGCTCAATAACGCCTGCACGTATAGCTTCAGTACCGAGGCCATCAGTTTCACGCAATATCTTCTTTAACGTTTTGTCTTGCACAAAACAGGCAATACCGGTCATGGCGGAAAGCAGCGTGGCATCGGTAAACGGACTTGGAGGCTGGGTTGCCTCTCCACCACTTCATCTTTTCACACAGCAGCAGATCCACTTTGGCACCATCGGCAGCTGCAAGCTGTCGTTTTCGTCGTCGCGCTCCTTGGCTCCCAACAGAGCACGCCAGCCCGCATTGGCCAGAAAACGGGCTTTAGCAATAAATTTTCCCCCAGCGATATCGAGAGTAATAACGCATTTCCGAAAAAACGCATCAGGGCAAAACTGCATCAGATACTGTACGGGTAATCAGTCCGTACACCTGACGCTCGTTCTCGCTTAGCGAGACGCTGGCGCTGAGCGCAGTGAGAATAATCGTATGGTGAGCATCGACTTTGCTGTCATCGCAACGATTGTAGCGTTCAAAATCGACAACCGGTTGCAGCAACAATCCGGAGGGCATACACCGTAATCGCATTGATAACCGCGTGACGCCCGGCAAAATGCTCTTCAGGCAGGCAACGGTAGTCCGAACGCGGATAGATAATCAGCTTATGGGTTTTATACAAGCGCTGGCAGATGTCCAGCACTAATGGGTGCGCTCAGGCAAAGCGTTTCGCGGCTTCAATTTGCAATGCAGAGAGAATAAGGCAGCGGTGCCGTTTCCGATTCGCGCTTATCGCTGTAATCCATAACGGTAGCAGACTGCCCTGCAATGCAGCTTGACCACATGTTCAGCCAAAGAACGGTGCAGCAAACGCCCTCCTTCATCCTGATAGAGTTCACAGGATTCGCTTGGTTGCCACAGTGCCACAAAGCGTTCATCAGCGGGCGTGACAATATGCGCCTTAACTTCAAAGCAATCCTCTTGAAGACGAAGTTTTCGATCTCTTCATCGCGGCGTACTACTAGCCCCAGAACCGGCGTTTGCACCCGGCTGACGGAGAGCACACGCCGTCATAACCGGCATTGCGCCCCAATAGCGTGTAGGCGCGAGTCATGTTTATGCCGTTCTAGTCAGCGCGCGAACGCGCCAGTGCCGAGACGCACAGCGGCGGCACAAAGTCGCGGTTATCTCGCAGGCGTTCGACCGCACGCGTCATCGCCTGTGGTTTGAGATCGTTGATCAGACAGCGCCACACTTGCCGGCGTTTTTCCGGTGCCAGCGCCAGACACTCCAGCACTTCATCCACTAGCAGTTGCCCTTCGCGATCTACGGGTCACCGGCGTGGATCACCTCCGTCACCTCTCCAGAAGCTTCTTAATGGCATTCAGTTGATTGCTTACCGAAGGGCGCGGCATTAATAGCCATTTTTCGGGGATAATCGGCAGATCAGGCAACGATCATCGCGCATAGCGGACGTCATAGGCATCTGGCTGAACCTGCTCGAGCAGATGTCCGACGCACCAGATAACGACATCCTGCGAACCGCAGGCAATGTAGCTGTCGTCGCGCCGATGCGATTTTAGCAAGATATCGGCTATCGCCCTGGCGAGTCTTGGTTTTCAGCAATAAATAGACGCATTATCAGAATTAACGGACAAGTTTTCCGTGTCTAACGGAACAAACCGTGGTGGACGCTTTCAGTTGCGGTGTTCCAAAATAGAGAAACCCTACAATTTCATCTTGTTCGCGGCGACCGAAGGCTTCACGTACCTGTTCGTGTTCTATCCACAGCACCCACCGCGCCAGATGCCGTTGAAACCCTGCGCCAATGCTGCCATTTGCATCACTTGCACAGCGAAGCTCGTGGAAACCATCTGCTCCCATTTAGGCACCTTGGGATTTTCTTCGCAGTATGCGGTCACAGTGATAACCATTTGGGCGCAAAACGGTGCCTGACGAGCTTTATCTTATGCAGCAGCGTCCAGCCATTCTTGTTGGGTGGCGGCGTGTAAAATGTCACTCAGGCGGGTCAACCCTTTATCCTGTGCAATCACGAAACACCACGGTTGCAGAGTGCAGTGATCTGGCGCACGCATACCAGCGTGAATAATATTGACTAACGCGGCGCCTTGCGGTGCCGGAGCAGCTAAACGCGATGCAGAACGGCGATTAAGTAACAAATACACAGTACATCCATCATTTTCTCCTGTTAACGGCCTGCATGAAAAATAGCGCAAAGCGTTGCTATTGCCTGTCATTGCGCGCCACGGTATCACAACTCGCGGTGCGTCAGTAACGGTTTTATGTCAATCCTATCATAATGGATACCGGTAATAATGCAGGGAGATTCTGAATGTTATCGGCCTTGTTAAGGCGGTTGACCTATTATGGTGCGCAAGCACAAGAACGTCTGCCTGCGCATCCAAACAGTGACCAGCAATACGGCTCAATGCTGCGCCGCGATCACTCTACGTCGTGACGCACGTGATACAATACACCCTTAACTAATTCCAGAAATCGAGGCCAATCAGCGTGTCATTTCCTGCACTCAGCGTATTATTTTCTGCACGACGAAAGGTAAACGCACCGCCTTTATTGTGTTAGATGCGAATAATTATTTGTTATTATTGCAATTTTACTGGGACAATTCCGCACATGTTCACCATACTGTCTTCAGCAATATAGTGATAGTGATATTAGGATCGCTCGTTTTGCGCAGAGCAAAGGCTCCTACGGGAATCTCAGATTCTAGAGACGCGATGTCCTGCTCTGTCAATGAGGCCAAATTGGCAACTTTCTGGCACAAGGTCACGGACAGCCAGATATTATCCACTACGCCACTACGCTTTGGTCGCTTCGGTGCACAAGTTTGGCCAAGACACCGAAGCTGCATAGCGCTGCTATGGTATCGGTATATTCTTGTGCTAGTGCGGCCGGGCTGCCCATCACGTTTGCGAACAGCGACTGACCCGACTTTTCCGCAGAGGAGCGCTTCCCAACGGCTGTACACTGAATCAATGTGATCTTAGCACAGCTGCTTTAACTGTGCAGTATCAATCTCATACATCATTTTTGCAAGTATAGAGATCATTCCAACAGGTTTTACCACTTCAGTTTTCGGCTATGGTAGGTTGGTCAGACAGGGTTGCTCCCCCTTTGAGCACATAATTGAATTTGAACATCGGATCAGTGATGGTTTTACCGTCAGAAGGCACGTCCATGTTGGTATCGACCAATTCTTCCAACGTAACCCATTTTGGATCAAATCATCCAATAAATTAATCACAGTATAAACCCTCCTGTTTTGGATGTGGAGATACAGTGGCTACAGTTGATGTAAGATGTTCGTTTTGTGAACAGACAGTCTCTGTAAAAAAACACAGTTATGGCAGAAGTGCCCATCAGCCGTTACCGTTGTCAATCATGTAAACGCACCT
>JBPETC010000006.1:0-35736 GCA_051710325.1 Symbiopectobacterium sp. | reverse complement strand
GTCCGGTTCATCAGAACGACATTTTCAGTATTTATAGCTGCTGCGTCGAACCCTGAACACGTGGCAGAGTGTGGCCACGGGGATAACGCGCCCTGAGTTTTCTGATTAACGAGAACCGTTCTGGGAGGTGACGGCCAGGGGCGGCGCTCCCGGTTTGGCGAACGAAACCTATGGCTTCTATTATGCTGACAGCAACAACGCCAGAGACCGTTGCCCATTCCACCTCTCAGGATGCTACCACGTTCGGTATTCTCCCGTCGCATTAAAACGACCTAATGCTCTTGGGCTGTATGATATGAGCGGTAATATGTCTCAGTAGATTAACGATACCATTGCGATTAAAGGTGATAAAACGCTCTACCTGTTTTGTGGCGGGAGCTATATGAAACAAGAAAACCTGCACGGCGGGTGTGATGCATATACGACAGGTTTTATGATATCAGATATCGATTTTTGCCTGGTAAGGATATTGCACGAACCTTAAACACGTGCTGCTCTTTTTATTATCCTGGATTGCACTGTTTCAAAGCAGCCTCTGAGCCAAGCCGACAAACAGTGATTATCAGCTGGCATTACGTGACTATTTTACCACAGAGCCTGCGCATTGCCTTGGTGTAAAGCAATGGCCAGTATATAACCACACCCAGGATGCGTCCTAGATCACCGGGCGCATGCAGGCACTCGTAGATGCCTGATTGGTACGGAAGACACGTTAGGGAGAGAACATTATCTATGAGCTAACGCCGGAGGCCGAGCCAATATGGCGCACCGCGGGCTATTTCTGCTTTTGGCGCATGGAACTTGACCGCATCATCACGATTGAGCCCGTTGCACAGGGGATGAATGCGGTCTATTTCATCTACCGTTAACCCAGCTAACACCTTGTGCCAGCAGTGCTTCGCTGCGTTTTGCCTTTAGCGAAGCGGACAACCTGATCGCTGGCAGCACCAAAACGCGTTATTATGCCACGTTTCGTATAACCAAGAAGAGAAAGCTGATGCTTCACAACCCTCCAATTCCGGTAGAGCTGGATTTTTAGCGGTCAGCTACCGGCGAGGATACGTGTTTCCAGCCCACTGAAGCGACGTGTTGGCGTTCTTACCGTGCGACACAAGATACTTATCTCCGCGTAGAGTGACAGTTTCGTGCGCGCGCGCGTAACCGCGGTGTACACCAATTCGCGCGTCAACACCGGCAAAAAGCTGTTCGGTAACACCAGTGCAGTATGATCGAATTCTGATCCTTGAGATTTATGAACCGTCATGGCGTAGGCGGTTTCATGCGGTGGCAAGCGACTTGGACTGACCGGTTTCATCTGACCATCGGGCAGTTGGAAGTAAACACGCAGTTCCCCCACCTCATTCGGCATAGCGATCCCGATGTCGCCGTTAAACACGCCAAGCAATGCATCATTACGGGAAATCATTACCGGTCGGCCGGAATACCAGAGATTCTTCGTATTACGGCTGCGATGAATCAACCCGGCATGTTGCAGCGCCTGCTCAATACGCACATTCAAACCAGCAACGCCAAACGGGCCATCACGCACCGCGCACAATAAACGAAAACGGTTAAACGCTGCCAGCACCTGTGCGGCATCCTGCTCCTGTGCTATCACCTGCAAATAGCCGCTATATCCGACTATGCACTGCGCCAACATCTGCTGGTAATCCTCTTCCTGCGCTAGCGGCAGGCAGTGCAGATCGTCATGCTCATCCTGCAACACCTGTAGAACCTGGCGTTCATCGCCACCGTTTACCGCTCTCGCCACGATGCCAATGCCAGAGTGCTGATCAAATCGGTAGCTCTTTTGCAGCAGGCACAAACTGTCTGCCATTGCAGGACTCACATCGGATGACGCTACCAACCGGTGTCCCGTCAGTTGTTCAAGTTCCTCAACCCGTTGAGCACTATAGCATTGTGCGGCAAAGCGACAAATATCACCCAATACTGCTCCGGCTTCAACAGAGGCCAGCTGATCACGATCGCCCAGAAAAATCACCTGTGCCGTAGCTGGCAGCGCTAATACCAGATTTGCCATCATCGGCAGATCCACCATAGAGGCTTCATCCACCACCAGCACATCGAGATGGAGCGGATTGCCCTGGTGATAACGCAAGCGTTGGCTGTCAGGCAGCGCGCCCAACAGACGGTGCAGCGTGGTCGCTTCCCGCGGCAAATGACGCTGCTGTACCTCTTCCAGCGGCAGTTTGCTTAACGCACTGCGCAGCGATTCCGTCAAACAAGCCGCTGCTTTTCCTGTAGGGGCCGCCAGTTGAATGCGCAACGGTCTATCCCCCTCATGCAGCAACAACATGGCGGCCAGCAGTTTGGCCACTATCGTGGTTTTTCCCGTGCCCGGCCCGCCGGAAATCACCGAGACCCGACGCGTCAGCGCTACGGCAGCAGCAACTTTTTGCCAATCTACCTCGGCATCAAGCGGTGAAAACAAGCGGTCTAACACGCGACGTATGGCAAGAGGATCGTGAATATCGACGAAATGACTTCCGGAAAAAAAGGCCGCTACCTGCACTTCACTCAGCCAATTACGTTGCAAATAAAGCCGTTGGTGCTGCAACACCAGCGGCGTTGTCTCACGGCCATCACCCACGGCGGCTGAAGTCAGTAGGCCCTGCTGCCACAACGCCGTGCTATCCGGTAGCCCTGCGAGATCCCACAACGAGTGCGCCAGTGCAGGATCGCGACAATCAAACAGAAAATCAGGGTGCAATTCCGTTAACGGTAAACAGATGTTGCCCGCACCCGCCTCTGCGCTTACCAACGCTGCCGCCAGTTTCACCAGTGCCGGCTGTCCATCGGACAGCATACGCGCGAACTGTACATCCAGCGGGCGCAGCAGTTGGCGCTCCATCGCTATCTCCAGCAACTTCATCATAGATGTTCTCCTGACGGTACTACTTCACCGCTGAACAAGCGATCGAGGTGCTCTACAAAGGCTCGCGGCAGACGCTGGGTGAAAATACCGTTCGAGGGGAAAACAGAATCGACACCACGCAAAAACAGGTAGATAGCGCCCCCAACGTGACTGTCGTAATCATAATCAGGCACCCGATGGCGCAGATAGCGATGCAGCACCAGCGTATAAAGCTGATACTGCAAATCATAGCGGTGCGCCATCATTGCCGCTTGCATGGCAGGCTGCGTGTAGGCACTGGCGCTTTCTCCAAGCCAGTTCGACTTATAATCCAGCAAGTAATAACGTCCCTGCCAGAAAAAAACCAGATCGATAAAGCCTTTCAACATCCCCTGCACCTGCTGAAAGGAGAGTGGCGGGCAATTTGCTGACAGCGGATCGTAACGTTTTGCAAGAGCATCCAGCGCGGTTGCCTGTAGCGGTGCATCTATTGGCAGATAAAAGGCCAGCTCGGCAATTCGTTGCTGTGCGGGTACGCTTGCCAACGTTAATGAGGCGTCAGAAGCAGTCATATCCACATTCAGCGGCGTCTGCAGCAGAGCCGAAAACCACACCTGCAAGGTAGGTGCCCATACACTTGTCATGCCATGCGCTATCAACTGCTCTTCCAGCCATTCAACGCTGACGGGTTGGGTAAAATCCAATGTTTCAAACAGACTATGTAAAAAGGTTCCCGGCCCTGCACCTTTAGGGAAGGTATGCGGGGTGATCGCTTCCTCACTCTCTTTATGGACAAGGTTGCGCGTGTCCAACGCGGCATCAACGTCCAGGCGGGGAAATAGTTCTTGTGCCATTGTACAGTTAAGTTGTAGAGGATGTTGTTGAGTGCCATGCTGCTGTAAACCCGAATAGCTGGTCACTCGCCAATTATTGGTAAGCATGCGCTCACATTCACTGGTACGCAGTACTGCTGGCTTGCCCACGTTATCTTTCCAGGGAATGCCATCCCATTCACGCACAGCGTTTATCGCAACACCATCACCTTCTAAGGCGTGCAGCGCAGCGATCAGGGTATCCGCATCTGCCTCCTTGCCGCGTTGCAACAAATAGCCGAGCGCATTGAGGTGCATATCAGTCATTTCACTTTTTCGTCGGGTGCCCTGTAGCGGTGCCACCCCCACGCTACAGTGGTAAATCGACCGCGTCAACGCTACGTATAACAGCCGTAAATCTTCCGCCAGTCGCTCTTCCTCAGCCAACTGCTGGCTTTCTTCCCCACTATTGATGTCGAGAAGAGCCTGAAAGGTACGCCTGTTATGGTAAATGCCATCAGGCTTAAGGCGAAAGTGACAAATAAACGGCAACCAAACCAGAGGATATTCCAGCCCTTTGGCTTTATGGATGGTGACAATTTGTACAAAATGGTGATCGCTCTCTAACCGTAGTTGCTGGTTTTCTGACTGTGGATTGGGCTGCAAAATCTGCTGCGACAACCAGCGCACCAGCGCATGCTCACTTTCGAGCGTTGTCCCGGCGTGTTGCAGCAACTCTCCGAGGTGCAAGAAATCAGTTAACCGGCGTTCACCCTCACGGCTAGCCAGTAGATTTTCCGCCAAATGATAATGCGACATGAGCGAGCGTAGCATAGGAAGCACGCCCCGTCGCTGCCAAAGATCACGAAACGCGGCAAAGGTATCGACCTGCGCATCCCACTTTGCCTCACTCTGGTTTAACGCATCAATCTGCTGCGCACTGAATCCCAGTAATGCGCTCGCCAGCGCTCTGCGCAACGTGCGTTCCTGTTCTGGGGCCAGCACAGCTTGTAACAACCACAGCACCTCACGTGCCTCTGGGGTGGTAAATACGCTGTCACAGTTAGAGAGATAAACAGAAGGAATAGCAAGACGGCGCAGCGCATCACGTACCAATGTGGCTTCATGGCGACTGCGTACCAAAACACAAATATCCGATGCCTGCACAGGAGAGCGCTCGCGACCATTATCCAGCCAGGCAATACGGCGTTGACCCGCTTGCAACCAGTCACGAATTTGCATGGCGCACTGCTGTGACATCAGTTGCTGATACTCCCCCATCCCCAATATCACAGAACCCGACAGAAAAAATTGCAGTGCGGGCTGCGATATGCCGTCCAGCTCAAAACGCAGCCCCTGCTTGTTCGGTGCAGGCTTAACCGGAAAAAAAGGGATCGCCGAAAAAATAAATGGATTATCGGCACATTTAAACAGACGGTTGACACCGCTGACCATCTCATGGGAAGAACGCCAGTTGGTTTCCAACGTGTAGTGCGCCTTAACATCGGCACGTGCCCGCATATAAGTGAAAATATCCGCACCGCGAAACGCATAGATAGCTTGTTTCGGATCACCGATCAGCAACATGCCGCTGTCGGGCTGTTCACCGTAGATGGCGCGGAAAATACGATATTGCTGCGGGTCGGTGTCCTGAAACTCATCGATCATCACCACTGGATGGCGCTGACGTATCGCGGCCGCCAGTTGATCACCCAGCGGCTGGCGAAGTGCCTCATCCAGACGGCTCAGTAGGTCGTCAAATCCCAAGGCCGCGCGGCGCAATTTTTCGCTACGCACCGTTGCGCGAATATCATGCAACGCCCGATCGATAATAATATCGCGTAGCGACAACGGCGTGGTAAACAGCGTTTCAATTGCCGAAAACACCGGAAGTACGGGGGAGGCACCCTTTTTGGTTTTCTCATTCAACGTAGATTGTGCGAACCGCTCCAGTGCTTTTGGCAAAGCATAGTCGGTGGTTTGCGCTTCGGCCCAAAAGCTAACGCTTTCTACCCAGCCTGGTAGATAACGGTTACTATAGCTGCGCTTGTCCACATCCGATTCGAGAATGCACTTCTCCACCTGCGCTGCCACCTGCCGCCACTGCTGCTTGATATCATTAATGCGCGCCAGAATCTGCTGATGACGCTGTAACAGCGTCTCATCTGGTGCGGGTGGATTATATAGTTGCGGTGCTTCGCCCTGTAAATAGGGAGCAAGTTCGCTCTGTAATGCATCCGGACCACTCCAGAGTTGACCAATGACGCTGACCACATCAAACGGCAAGGGATAACAGTAACGCCGCCAGAAATCGGCGCAGGCCTGCCGGGTAAGAAGCTGTTCATCTTCGATCAGCTCTTGATCAAACAGCGAACCGGACTCAAAAGCATGGCTTCCTAGCATGCGCTGACAAAATCCGTGGATAGTGTAGATGGCGGCTTCATCCATTTGTCGCTCAGCATCGAGCAACAGTTGTGCCGCCGATAGCTTATCGGACAGTAGCACCAGAAACGCCGAAAAAAGCGCATCATCACTTTTTCCACACAAGCAAGCCAGACGCAACGCATGAATGTTGGCGCGAATACGATCGCGCAGTTCCTCTGTAGCCGCCTTCGTAAAGGTCACTACCAGGATCTCTTCCACCAACAGAGGATTAGGATATGCCGCCTCGCCGCCCAGTCCTAATAACAAGCGCAGATAGAGTCCCGCCAGCGTATAGGTTTTACCCGTACCGGCAGACGCTTCTATCAACCGTTCCCCAAACAGGGGAAGCGCGAGCACATCAAACGTATGCAGCGTATCCTGACTCATGGTGCAATCTTCTCAACAACGTTTTTCTCAACCACCGAAACTTTTCGGCAGACAACACACCTCTATCAGCCTTACCGTGGTGGTTGCCCGAGATTTGCGACAACACCGCCAGCGCCTGTGGTGCCAGCTTCTTGTTCAAAGAAGCTGCAATTTGTTCAACCGTGAACGGTTTAAGCGCCTCAATCAATTTTTCAGGGGTGTTAAAGGTAAAGTTTTCGCGATCGAGATCGTTACGCAAAGGGCCAACCTTTTCGTTTATCATTTGTGGACACTGACTCAGTTCAGTAATCAACGCCTGCTTGTACTGCTCAAACTCATCGGCTTTGATGGCACGCATGCGCGGCTTGGTTTATCTGGAAGAAATCCAGATAACGCTAATACAGGAAAGCAGGCTGCTGTCTGTTGCTTTGCAGTAAGAACCCAATACCAAACTGACGGCCAATAATGGTCGGTAAGAAGAATACTGCATAACCAAGCTACTCTTCCGTTCTCAGTTGGTTATGGAGCCAGAGCTGATTGAGCAGCGAACTGTACGCCAAGACCTGCACTTCACCATAACCAGTGGAAATATACACCACAGCCAACGCAGAATCGATGCTGCTCTCCGCACGTTGCAGGTTAGAAAACTGGGTACGCGCGACTTCCACACTCGGGGAACGCCACCAGATTTGCCCTAAACAGGCCAGACGCGCTTTGATATCCTGCGCCAGTTTCATCACCTGACCTTCGGGGAGTTTAACCGACTGGCAGCATTTCCGGTGCGGTATCACGCAACAACGCATCACGGAAGGCCATGACATCGTCCAGAGAAATATCTTTAAGCGTGGCAACAGGAGCGCCATTTTTTCGCCCAGCGTTTGCCAGCGGGTAACTGCGCCGGGGCTATTTTATCCACCTGATACGGCGCATTAACAAAATAATCCTACTTGTTGTGAGGCGCATCAGGGTTTATCAGCCAGATACGCGCACGCTTTGTCGTCATGCTGGCAAAACGTTGCTTAATCGCATCGGGATCAAAGCGATCGGCCAGATAGGCGGCATCCAGCGTATGTTCCACCGGCACGCGCATTTATGATCCACCAACCATTCAATATAGCCCATATCACGCTTAACGGACTGATAGAGGAAATGGAGTACATCACACGCGAGAGATTTCATCAAGATAGTGCTGCTGGATGCCTTCCTGCTGCAAGAATCGCAGATAATGGAAAATGGCAGCCACCACAACGTCATACTGCTCAAGACCTTTATCGGTCAGGGTAACAGAGATATTAAAGAGGCCACCGTTACGATCGAGAATAGGGTCAGCTCCTGCGCCCAAAAACTCTATCAACCCTTGCTTTTGCAGCCAGTCCGACAACGTATTTTGGCTGCGATTGCCAATCAAATAGCTGATGTAGGTGTTGGTTTGGTTACGGAATGCCTGACTGGTAGGGTCGGTCTTGTTCCATGAGATCGTCGCGAAACTCAATACGCAATTGCTTGCGCAGCTGCGACAGCACGTAGTGAATCATGATACCGCGCTGATCGTCCGTCACTGACGGCGCAGTGATAACAGGCATCTTAGCCTGACGGTTGGCGATGCGCCCGAAGGTCTCTACCGCCATTTTTGCTAATTCCGGCAACGGTTGATTGCTGTAAATCATGCCTTTCATCAGGTCCGCCGAGTAGTAAAGCGGATAGAACGCCAATAGTTCATCATGCAGCTTGCTGCCAAGCTTGTCCTTAAGCGTTTCCAGATTCCACCGGAAAAACGTGATGCCGGATGCGCCGAGTTTAAGGTTTCTGCTTCCACATGTACCATGTGGTGTGCCCATCGCGCAAACGCACCATGGTTAATTCAGCATTGACAGCATTGCGTTCGCGATCGGAAATGCCGCATTTTCGACCTCAAGATAAATAGGCAGTACGGTACGGTGCAGTACTCGCATTGTGGCTACCACCATGTTTTTTCAGGAATTTAGCTAATGCATCCGCCTGCGTATAACATTTGTAACCCATCAGTACCATGTCTTCAAGATAGTGGGCCAATTCCAATTGGCTGTTAGGATCGTCGAGTGAACCGATAGGCAGCGTTAGCGATGCTAACGAACGAGTTGTCTGAGGATCGGACACCAGGAATACCGTCATGCCGTTATCCAACGTGATCGCCTGATAATTATTCGGATCGTTTCTTCCTTGCGAATATCCCGCTTCAAAGGACGCCACCCTGCAGTTTGCGCCCACGCTGCGGACACACCGCTCAGCAGCAGCTGCATTATCATGCCAATACAACAGAAAACTGTTTACGCCATTCTCTCTTCATTACCGTCCTTTCTCTCACGTCAATCTTGCCGTTATTGATTCACTGCCATTACATCCGTTCGCTTATGCCTGATTGGCGCTCAGGATCGGCAACAGCCAGGTTTTTGCCGCTATAACAATCGCTTCAATGTGGGCTTCATCTAGTTCCGGCACGATACGTTGCAAATAGAAATCATCGCTTTCACCGGGCGACATTATGCTGCCAGTCCAGTTTTTTTGCAGCTTGTTTAACGCCTTCTGAACCACATCTGGTGCATCGTTCAGCGTGCCGCTTGATACATCGTAGCACGCTTGTAGCCAGGCCCCGCCGCTCTGATGCAGTAATAATAGTGGAGCGTTCATACCTTGTTGATATCCTTCAATCATATGCGCCATCTGGCGTTGTGCTTCTTCCACAGAAACCGCCGCAAAGCGCCAGGCCGTATCTTCACGGCCATACATGCGGCTCTCTCCCGAACCTCCAGCCAGGCAGTACGCTAGATGATCCAACCACAGGGCCACGCCATCTTTCATCCCTAATCGCGCCGGTCGCCAGCGCAACAGCCCATCACGCTGTACCTGCATCACCCAGCCACTAAGGCGCACACCGTCTAGCATCATGTCCAATTCCAGGTTGGTCATTCCCGCCGCATCACACTCCGCGCTGACGCTGTCAGCCAGCGCTTGCATCTCCTGACGCTGTTTATGCCAATACAACTCACCAAAAGCACCATAGGGAAGCTTGCCCGCCGCGCGGGCGCGGTGTAGCAGTTCATCAGCATCCCCATGCGTAATCAAAGTATTCAGTAATTGTGCATTCAACTGATAGCGACTGAGGTTATCCAAAGCGAACGGCTCCTCATCAAGCAGTTCATCGTTCTGCAAAAGAAAGTCCACCCCCAGACGCGATTGGAAAAAGGTTTTTACAGGGTGACGATAAAAACCCTTCAACGCATCCATCGTAATCTCGGAATAAATGACAGGCGCCAGTGGTGCATCGAACAGCGGCTGCGGCAATCCGGTGCGGCCGGCGGCAGCGAGCCATTCGCTGGCGAAGCTGCACGGCTTAGCGTGTTCAAGGAAGTTATCCTTATCAAACGGCATACGGGTATGTTCGTGGCACAGATGCGCACAAACGCGTGCCGCGCTGGTATCCAGATCCTGCGCTTCATCCCCTGGTAAATGGTAGCTTTGCGCCAGATACTCCATCAATTCGCTCACCAGCACGGAGGGATAACGCTGCGTATTGTCCTGAATGGAACGACCGATGTAACTGATATAGAGCCGCTGTTGCGCTGAGATCAGCGCTTCCAAAAACAAATAGCGATCATCATCATGAGGGCTGCGGTCACCGCGCTGCCCCTTATGCGACATCAGGTCAAGCCCTAACCGAGGCAGAATGCGCGGATAAACACCATTGTTCATCCCAAGCAGGCAGACCACCTTGAAGGGAATCGAACGCATGGGCATCAGCATACAGAAGTTAATGGCACCGGCGAGAAAGCGCTGGTTCAGTTTTTCCCGATCCAGGCGCTGGGCCAAGTCGTCACGCAGCAATGCTACCGGGATCGCTTCCTCAAACGCACTGGCGACTGCCGCTCCCAGCATCGCCTGCCACTGCTGCTTAATCAGAGACAGCGCAGCATCACTGTCGCTATTCGCAATGAAGAGATCGTCCAACAATTGCTGACATAACGGTAACCATTCTGCTGGCGTGCGCGCTACCATTAAACGCTGACGCCATTGAGTAAGTTGCGCCAACAATTCCGCCAGTTGCCCCACCAGTTGGATAATCAACCCACTCGATTCATCGTAGGGCAACACGCCCTGCCAAGCCCCCGCGCTGCTATTCATCGCATAGCCCAACAGCATGCGTGTCAGGCCAAATCGCCAGGTGTGCTGGCCGGTAATCGGCAAATCAAGATCGCGCACGTTGTCATCATCAAGCCCCCAGCGCACGCCAGATTCCATCACCCACAACCGCAAACGACGCAGCCCTTCTTCATCAATACCAAAACGGGCAGAAATCGCCTGGACTTCAAGCAGCGAAAGCACCTGCTCGGCGGTAAAACGACTGTATGGCAATTCCAGCAGGCTGAGAAACGCCGGCAGAACCGGATGAGCGTGGCGGACTCGCTGGTCAGAGATAGCAAAAGGCAAATGGCGCGCTGTCGGGGCATTACTAAACACAGACTGAATGAAAGGTGTATAACTATCAATGTCCGCCATCATGACAATAACATCACGCGGTGTGAGTGTTTCATCCTCCGCCATCATCGACAGCAGTTGGTCGTGCAATACTTCAACCTCACGCTGCGGACTGTGGCAAGCGTGAAAGGTAAGAGAGGCATCTTGCGGTGTAAGCAGTCGCTTTCGCTCACAGATAGCCTGTGCTTGTGCGCTATCGGCAATCACGCTGCCGTCTTCAAGCTCCAGAATATCTCGCTGCACTTGTTGCAATAGCGTTGTGCCATCAAGCTCGACAAAGGCTTTAATATCATCGACCTCGTCGATTTGCGCTAACTGGTAGAGATGATCACGCCCCAGTTTTCCCCAGCTTGCTAGCAACGGATTTACAATGCGCTGTTTACCCTCATTGTTGAATAACCCATCGACATTGTCGGGATCGCGAAAAAGCGGACGGCGTTTCTCCTCCGAGCTGTTGCTGTGCAAGCGACGCTGACGGCTTTTCAGCTTCGCTAAAAAATGGCGATCCTGAATATCACTCCAGTAATCCCGGCATGGGTTAGTAAACAACAGATGCACATCAATATGCTTTGCCAATGCACGCAGTGCGTGCAAATAAACCGGCGGTAGCGCTGAAATACCGCAGATAAACACGCGCGGCGGTAGCCCTTTCGGACAGGTAGTGGCCTGCTCCAACGTCTCGATAAAGCGTTGATAGAGGCGAGCGTGGTGCCACTCTTTCTGTTCAAGTTGCACGCTGTATTGCAAAAGCGCACGCCACAGCTCGGCTTGCCACACCTGCGCATCCCCCAATCCGTCCACTAATACACCAGCTTGCCAGTTTTTGATCCACTCAGGTCGATAAATCAGGTATTGATCGAACAGATCCGCAATCCGCCCTGCCAGTTGATGCCGCTTGCGTTTATCGGTGTCGTCTTGCAAGTAGTGACTCAACAGCAAGAATGACGGGTTATCCTGCTGCTGAGGCAGAATATGCATTAATTTCCAGGTCATTGCTTCTTTGCTAAAGGTGCTTTCCGCTGGAATATCCGGTAACACGCGCCGACACATGTCCCACAAAAAAACACCTGGAAAAGGAAAATGAAAATTGGCAGCAATACCAAAATGAGTGGCAAGTTCGATCTGTAACCATTGCGCCATGCCAGGGCTTTGAACCAGGATCGTTTCAGGCTGAAACGGGTCCTGTAACGGTTGGCGCGCTATCAGCGTCATCATCAGCGTTTTCAAAATATCCAATTGATTGGAGTGATAAACCCTGAACATTATGATTCCCGTTTCGGTGCCCGCAAATCCAGCTCACCGTCAATTGCCCTCAGGCACGGTTCGCTCTGATTCGTATCAGTAAAACAAAACCAACGGTACAAGCGCGCCTGATAGTGCTGCGGCGTTATCACTGTCGAGGAGATGCGCAGACATGCTGCCGTCTGGAACTGCTTCGTCAAATCTAACTGCCATCCTGGAAAGAGGCCGTGTTCAAGCAACGTCAATATTTCCCCTCCCCGGCCGGCAGCATAAATGGCAAGCTGCTGATATGCTAGATGCCATGCTTGTTGTTGCTGCCATTATTGATGTACAAAGGCCTGCTGCAACCGCTAATTATATTGCAGTAATTCTAACACTGATATGGCAAAAAACAACGCTACGATTGCGGTTTCCACCAGCCCAAATCCTTGTTGATATGGTCTTTGTCGACACCTTCCGCAAGGCATGCTTAGGCTATCCGCCACAAATGGTCTCCTGGCTTTCGGGGCAAAAATCCAGCCAACCTCCCGCGATTGGCTTCAACGGACTGGTTTCACCGTCTGGATCAATCGGTACCACACGCTGATAGAGCACCATCACCGATGAAGAACGGGGAAAATGCCCCTCACTGCGCAGCAACATATAGGGTGCGATATCAGGGCGGCGAAACTGTTTGTTCGGCGCTTCAACTGAAAATTGCCCTAAGGTTACTACATTATCGTGACAGCGACTGGTGCAAAAGCCCGCGCGGCACAGATCTTTTCCAGCGCAAACAGTGCCCTATATATAGATACGATATTCTAACCAGAAATGGCGTAGCGTATTCTAACTATGCCTGCGAAGCGTAGGGTAAATCTGTATGAAGCAGATAACCATCACGCTGCCAACCAGCATTGCTAGCAGCATCTCAGATTCTTCAGTTTAACAACGTGAAATGCATAAAACTGGCTGCGTATCGCTGCATAACCGTATCTTCCCCCCAGATCTATATCACGATACGCAGACGACAGGCACCATTCTTCAATACCAAGTGTCTTGCCTGCGCCGTATTGCGCAGACCATAAAAGATGACCATCGGGCGCGCGCCATTACAGCAATGCGTACATCGTGCGTGGAAGGCAATAAACGCCGCCAGTGCCTCAATCATCAGCTGCGTTTGCTGCTCGAGGCGCACACAGCCTGCTGATAGGCGGCCAAATCCTGTATTCCTCCTGCGGATAACAAGGCGATAAGCGTCAGTACAATCAGCAATTCCTGCAGGGTAAAACCCGCATCAACAAAGGTGATTTTATCCATGAAGACAGTGTAGCCAGAATCGGGCAGTTACCTGGCAAAAAATGGGAATGCCTGGCTGCTCGCAAAAAAATGGGCATGGTAAGCACGGCGTTACAACGCAGATACAATTCAAGTTTGGGAAATGCGGGTTGAAGAAAGATAGGTGAAAACAACCGGTAAAAAAGCCGCCGAAGCAGCCTTGATAGCAGAAGTGAAGAATCGCCGATTAAATCGCCACTGGTGCCTTGATGGCAGGATACGGATCGTAACCATCTATTTCAAAATCGTCGAACTGGTAGTCAAACAGCGAGATAGGACGGCGTTTAATGATCAATTTCGGCAGCGTTTTTGTTGGCTCACGGCTCAGTTGCAGATGCGTCTGCTCCATATGGTTATTGTACAGATGGATATCACCACCGGCCCAGACAAAGTCGCCGACTTCAAGGCCGCACTGCTGCGCCATCATATGCACCAGCAGTGAATAACTAGCAATGTTGAACGGCAGGCCGAGGAATACATCACACGAGCGCTGGTAAAGCTGGCAGGAAAGTTTGCCATCCGCCACGTAGAACTGGAAAAACGCGTGGCACGGTGCTAACGCCATTTGATCTAATTCACCCACGTTCCAGGCAGAAACAATGATACGGCGTGAATTCGGATCCTGCTTTAACTGTTGCAGCACGGTTTGCAGTTGGTCAATCTGGCGACCATCCGCTGCGCCCCAAGCGCGCCACTGCTTACCGTATACCGGCCCAAGATCGCCATTCTCATTGACCCATTCATCCCAAATGCTGACTTTATTGTCGTGCAGATAGCCAACATTGGTGTCACCGTTGAGGAACCACAACAGCTCGTGAATAATTGAGCGCAGATGGCAGCGCTTTGTGGTCACCAGCGGAAAACCGTTTTGCAGATTGAAACGCATCTGGTAGCCGAAAATCGATAAGGTTCCAATGCCGGTTCTGTCTCCTTTCGGCGTTCCTTCATCAAGCACTTTCTTCATCAATTCCAGATACTGTTTCATTTCGCACCCCTCACTACACGATTAAAAATTCACCGTGCGGCCCGGCCCCTCCCTCTTATGTCAGCAAGGACGTCGCTCACGGCAAGCAATTGCTATTTTTACGCCTTACGACGATAGGCCAAGACCATCATCAGGATACCGGCAAACACCATCGGCAACGACAGAATCTGCCCCATGCTGATAAAATTACCAAACAGGCCAAGCTGAGGGTCAGGCTGACGGAAAAATTCGGTGATAATGCGGAACACACCGTAGCCAATCAAAAATAAGCCGGAAACACTGCCCATCGGGCGTGGTTTACGAATAAATAGATTTAACAGGATAAACAACGCAATGCCTTCAAGCGCCATCTGATAAAGCTGGGACGGATGGCGCGGTAACATGCAGTACTGATTGAAAATTGCTTGCCATTGCGGATTGATTACCGCCAGCATCACATCTTCGCTGCGCGCTCCTGGGAACAATATCGCCCACGGCGTATCGGTAGTAACGCGGCCCCACAGTTCACCGTTGATAAAGTTACCCAAGCGTCCAGCACCCTGCCCGAAAGGAATCAGCGGAGCGATAAAATCAGCAACCTGAAAGAAGTGGCTTTTGGTGCGACGGGCAAACCACAGCATGACGCAAATCACCCCAACCAGACCACCGTGGAACGACATACCGCCATCCCACACTTTGAACAGATAAAGCGGGTTACTGATGAACGATGGGAAAGCATAGAACAGGGCATACCCCAAACGACCGCCCACGAACACCCCGAGGAACCCGATGTAGAGCAGGTTTTCTACTTCTTCTTTAGTCCAGACGCTGCCCGGTTTATTCGCCCGGCGCACAGCCAGCCACATGGCAAACACAAAGCCCACAAGGTACATCAACCCATACCAATGAAGCGAAACGGGTCCAAGTGAAAAAATCACCGGATCAAATTGAGGAAACGCTAAGTAACTCTTTGTCATCGATCACCAGATGCTTGTTTGTTTTATCTCACGACGTTGTTTATCACACGGTACGGGAAGTCGGAAAAGGGGAAACCTTGTTTGCCAGCACATCCTCGGCATTAACACCTTGCGAACTGGCGGCGATTTCGCATAATAGCACATAGCAGCCGCTAGGCGGCGTGCAAGCTTAAGAAAGGTTATGTAAACAAGATGTTACCGTTGACATGCTTTTCAGCGCCCACCGCGGGCTAGCGCATCTAAACCGCGCTCTTCGAGGAAAAGTGGAATCCACTGGCGCACTTCGCTGGCACTACGCGCCGCCAAAAGACATTGGGTCAGCGCTTACACCTCAGTCAGCACCAATTGACTTAGCAGATATTTTACCCGCGCTACGCTAAGACCGTCCATACTGAATGTGCGATAACCAAACCCGGTCAATACCAGCGATCCCATGGCCTCACCGGCCATTTCTCCATAGACGGAGATTCAAGATCGAGGCGTTGGCATTCGCGAGCGATACCTGCCAGCACCTGCAACATGGACGGGTGCAGACTGTCATAGAGTGATATACATGCGGGTTATTGCGATCCACGTTCAGCGAATATTGGGCCAGATCGTTAGTATCTTACCGAGACAAAATCGATACGAGAGGCCAGGTGCGGCAGAAAAAACAGCATAGATGGGACTTCGATCATCACGCCGATACGCGATTCCGGTAAGACATGCCCACCAGTTCCCGTAGCTCAGCGGTAGACTGCGCGATAAGCCGGCACGCTTCGTCCATCTCGTCCAGGCTGCTAATCATCGACAATAAAATGCGCAAATTGGCAGTTTCAGCATTGGCGCGCGCAGCATCGCTCGCGCCTGGATCAAGAAAATCTCCGGCTGATCGAGCGTAACGCGAATACTTCGCCACCCCAAACAAGGGGTTCTCTTCACTGATCGGCAAATGCGGCAAAAGCTTGATTGCCAGCTTTACCGCCCATTCGGCGACATGCCCGTCATCCAACATCCACTTCCTGAAACAGCTCGCGCTTGAGGCGAGCATCGCTCAGTAAATGGGAATAAAGATGGAAAATGGCGGCACTCTCTTTTTGCGCACTGGTAATAAAGTGTTTACTGAAACGACGGAATTCGGCATTGGCCTCTTCCAACGCCTGCGTCATACGCGAACGTTCGCGCTCACTTTCCAGGCTTGAAGCAGGGAAAATCAGTTCCAGTGAAGACCGGCTGCTCTCCATCCAATCTGGCGCAATCGCTACGTCGCTCGATGCAACCAACGCTTTGAACCGTGTTTGCCGGTATACTGACCAAATAGCGCCTTAATTTTCGTCAGGGAGAGAATGGCAGCCATTTGCGCCGCTAGCATGTGACCATGAAGGACTCTTCATTTTTATCAAACTGGCGGTGTTCGCGCTGTTTTACCACCAACACCCCGAGCAGCTATCAACGATGAATGATGGGCACACCAAGGAAAGAACAAAAGTGCTGTTCTTTAAAGGAATGGATAAATTTAAAACTGGGGCTGGCTTGCGCATCGGCCAGATTGATGGGTTCAGCATGCTGGCTACCAATACGACCAATACGACCAATACGACCAATACGACCAATACCTTGACCAAAGATCAACATGATAAGACGGCCACGCGGCTTTTCAAACCGCGTGTCGCCATCAGATAGTAACATTGGCGATCGTGATCGACTAGATAGATAGAACAGACTTCTGTATCCGTCGCCTGGCATGTATCATTGATAAATAGATCCAGCGCATCATTTAAGCGCGATGCTGCTGCCACTTTTTCAACGATTTCTCGCAAATCGCGTGAGCGTGATGAGCGCGACTTATCCTCTTTTGCGCCGAGGCACCGAAGGCGCCCTCGCCGCGGCGTTCTCTTGCAGTTGTATAACCGGGCTGATAAATTCCTTCATCACCCGACGGTAAACGTCGCGTTTAAACGACACCACCTGACGCACAGGATACCAGTAACTCACCCAGCGCCAACCATCGAATTCCGGCGTGCCGCTGCTTTGCATATTGATATCAGATTCGTTGCACATTAACTGTAGCAGAAACCATTTCTGCTTTTGACCGATACAAACCGGTTTTGTATCCCAACGCACCAAACGTTTTGGTAATTTGTAACGTAACCAGCTACGGGTTGAAGTCAGAATACAGACATCCTTTTTTCTGAGTCCCACTTCTTCAAACAGTTCGCGATACATGGCCTGTTCAGGGCTTTCACCCGGATTGATACCCCCTTGCGGGAACTGCCAGGAGTGCTGACCATAACGGCGCGCCCAAAGCACTTCACCAAGCCGATTGCAGATTACAATACCAACGTTAAGGCGGTAGCCATCATCATCGATCACCGGACTACCTCGAAATCTTTCAATACAAAGATGACCTGATTGTTTCACATTCCCGTCACCCGGTAAATACGTGCTTAACAGCATTGATTTTAGGAATAACCTGCGGGCTCATTCATTCAATAACCTAAAAATGTGAGTATTAGGTTATTGAATGAATGAGCCCGCCATCGAAAGCATGCTGATATTAGGCGACACCTATATCAGTAATAGCTTGTTCGGCAATTTGTCATTCAACGGCATTAAACTTGCCAGCGATCAGTGTATATGGCTGCAGGGGCTCAGACATAGGGTTTACGCCCGAAGTGCGCGGCGTAGCGGGACTTCGGAGCGAGTGGTGGTGGCGGCAATTGGGCAGATTATCTATGAAACCAGCATTCTGGCCGGTGCTTTCGTGATCCGAGATTTGTATAATACGCAGGATCGCGGTGACTTGCAGGTAGAGGTGATCGAGGCCAACGGGCGGATATCAACCTTTACGAACCCTATGCCTTCGTCCCCAATTCAGTGCATCCCGATAACCGGTAATACGAAGTGGGGATGGGTGTGTGCGCCATTTAATGGCATTGGTAACCAATTTGCCGAAGGCGTTATCCAGCGCACGGTCTCAATAATGTGTTAACACTCAACGGCGGTGTACGCGTTGTGGATGACTATGTCGCGGGGTTATTTGGCACGGTGATAGCCACTCCTATCTGGGCAATAGGGACAACGCGACCTGGTCGCATGCGGATCTGAATGGCCATACGGAGTCGGGATGGCGCAGTGAGCTTAGTTACGGTCGCACTTTTACCAGCGGGCCACCATCGTGGTACTAGCTGTCTGGCACTATTCCACCACCGGTTTTTGCGATCTGCAAGATGTGCTAGATCAATGTCGCCAGTATCGCAATGATGGGAACTGCTGGTCAGACAGTTTGAACCAAAAACCGTTTCTCCGCCACGGTGAGCTAGGCGATGGGCTCGTGTGGCATGCTGAACATGTTGGCCAGCATCAGCAGCTACCATAGTGAATCATCACGCGTTACTCAACTGCAATTCTGCTACAATAATTCCTGGCGAAACATCAGCTATAATCTGAACGTGGCACGCCATCGCACCGTGTGGGAACGCGGACGTAATTTCGTCAGCGTTAGTAATTGAGACTATGACAATACCGGTTAGCAGCGCTATACCGAAACCCTTGTCGCGCGCTGGTTTCTCTGTGCTCTTTGATGTCGGGAGCACCCCGCTCTACTGTCTCGTTAGACATGAATCGCGATGGCGTGCCATGTTCAGGCACGCTAAGTATGGCGCGGGTCTTCAGGCGACTATAGGCAGTTCACCTAGTTTACTCCTACACCGGGGTAGAGAATTATCAGCAGGGCGATAATGCCATGACATTTGGTGCCAGCGCGCAGTAAACGGCTTCCGTTAGTGCGTTGCGCGCTTCCGTCGCGCAAGGCGACAACTATCACCAATTTGGTGTCGGGGCTACCAGTACACTGGTGTTTCCATCAGGGCTGAGTAACGCTCGGGTCTTATTTCAGTGATACCTTCGCGTTGATCCGCGCGCCGGGTGCCGAAGGGGCAATGATGAGTAATGGTCAAGGAAGGGGTAACGGTCGATCGCTTTAGCTATGCCATCCTGCCATCTCTGGCCCCATACCGTTATAACACCATTACGCTGGATACCAGCACCATGAACGATGAAACTAAGCTGCAAGGTGGCTTTGACGCAGATCAGTTTTTCCACCTTGCAAGGCAAGGTAGGGCGGTGCTGATCGCAACGCAGCTTAAGGACGGGGTTTTACCCCTAATGGGAGCCGATGTGGTAATGGCGGCGGGCAACAAGCGTTGGAATAATGGTCTCTGGCATGGGGAAAATCTATGCCTATCTTGCCAAAGACCGCGATACCTTACAGGTGGGTATGGGGCCACCAGCAGATTGGGGAGCAATGCGTAGTCAGCTACATTTTACCGTCACGCGGCAGCGACGATTTCACCCATCTTGATTTATCCTGTCAGCCCAGGAGGTCACCATGACATTGCGTATCATATTCAGTCTGGTAGTGCTGTTACTCGGGTGCCAGACGGCCTACATCGCCTGTATTTCTCGTCACCAGTCCACCCTCCTTAATCGCAGGCAGCGCGCAATGCGGGCTATACCGCGACCGCCTGGAATGGCGTGTGCGATACCTGTAACGACAGAAATATTGGTATGCCCGGCGTGATTAGCCTGAGCAGCGGCACCTTTCAGCCCTCAGATACTTTGCTGGCGAGCAGCTCAATCAGCTTTCTGAGTCTCAGGTTGCGCAGACGGCGTTTACCGCTAATTAGATCTTGTTTCGCTGTGTGGTCGCGGATGCCAGCAGGCTGTTCAAGATGTACGCCGCCAATAGCAAGCAATAACGGTTATGCTGAGATGTATGCGGCCAGTGAGATTGACGGTGCTTACTACAGCTATGTGCGCAATATTGCGGTCAGACTCACCCATTTAAAGAGCGTAGCCTACTTTCCCCGTTATTGGCAGGGGCAACTGACGCTGTCCGACTGGTTCTCGGATGGTACCTATATCTATTATTCCGGCCAGCGCCTTCAGCGATATTTTGATGGAAGTTTTCCGTATCGATAGAACCACGTGGTATGGCAATGCCTATAATCGCTACACCTACCTCTACAGCCAGCCTCACAGCTATACTGCGTTCAAAAGGCCGGGGCTCAGCGCGAATGTGACTGAGGGGGCTGATTCGGCAAGCAATATGAAGGATGACCCTATGACTGGCCTAGTACCTGGAGCCTGTACGCAACGAACGGGCGTGACCTTTGTACGCGGCGCGTCTTGTCGCGTGGGGATGATTTTCAGAATGTCGTGATGCTGCCGTTGATTACCGTCAATCAGTTTCTTCAGGTCAGCACCAGCTATTCTGGGTTCTTCGTCACCATAATACAGTGTGAATCCTGCGCACTATCCAGCACCAATGTGTCCACCCTCATGGTGGCGAATGTCTCATGGCTTTTTTGTGAATAAGCCCGCCGCAGTAGCGTCGGCGCAGTTGTTGGGGGTTTTTACCAGCGGCGGCGGCTTAACATGGTTGCTGGATAATCAGTACAGTAGCGGAGCGAGCTAGGCGTCTATCGTCGGTATCCGTATTTTCAACAGCCGGGGAAAGACATCAACCTGCTGCCGGATTTAACCTCATACGGTACCGGCAACCCGAACGGGTGGTACGCCTTTAAAGAATTAACCACCAAGGTCTCTGCTGGGATAGCACAGAGATTTATGCCGGAGATTTTAGCGCATCATTGGAAGCGATTAATCAACAACCGATTGCGCCTGGGACAGTCAATGCATAATTGTAGATCATGGTCAGTTTCCAGTTGCGTGCAGACAGCCATCAGCGCGGGATGCTGTGTGTGCTTTGCTCGATAGGAGCAATGCCAGCATTCGCTGTGGTTAATGTTGAAGGCACTCCGTGATTCTGCATAACGACGAGATGTCTATATCGATCATGCTGTTCAATTCAGAAAAACAGCCCACGCTGGTACAGGCCTGGAGTGATGCGGTCGATCTGCTGATCTCACCTAGCGTGCTACAACACCGCTGATCGCCATATCGCCAGTATTCAGTATGAAGCCTGGTGAGGAACGTTCCTTGCGTTTGCTGCTCAGCCTAGCGTCAGGGGTTTGCCAATGACAAGGAATCTGTGCTATGGCTTAACGTCTATCAAATTCCACCGAACACAGCAGAGATAATGCGCCACACGCAAAGCGTAGTGTTGTCGTTGTGCTTGCGCCTGAAGCTGTTTATTCGGCCAGCCGGGTTTGGGCGACCCCGACGAGTCTGATGGCGAACAATTACGTTTTCGTTTGCTGCAAACGGGGGACGGGCAACAGTTGCAGGTCGCCAATCCACCCCTTGGCATATGACGCTGATCGATATTAGCTACGCTGAACAGCGTCTGGGCAGCATGATGCTGGCTCCGTCATCCAGCGTAACCTGCCGTCGGTAAATCGTTCGGTCGTCGGACAGACGCTCAGCTATCAGCTCATCAACGATACCGGCATCCACTGGCGCTATACCGCGACACTCTCACCTTGATAGCAGCTGATTAAACCGCGAGGCCTTTCAGCAACTTTCTCACCTAAAAACGATTTTGGTTCAATGCGGCGAGCGTTGGCGCATCGAGCGGTAACGGTTTCGCCGTACAGTTGCCCAGCCAGCATGTCGTCGGCCAATGGGGCAGAGTATAATCCACGCGATCCCAGCGCACAGACAATGAACAGATCCTCATGAACCGGTGCCGCGGCTACACGTGCGGCATGTGTTGCTGTACGTCAAGTGACGCGTAGTAATGTAGCTGTCAGTGCGTGATCCGGCGCTACACCGAGTATCGGCAGATGATCGCGCATAGCACAGCGCACGCTCTGACATACTGCGTTGCCGCTGACGTCAATGTCATTCACCACGTTGCATCGGACAAACAGGCCGCGAGGCGCTGGTGGTTTTCCTACTGCTCGTCTGCGCTAAACGTGGTGGTAACCACGCCTCGTTGGTAGCTTGCAACCGATACAGTGCTGCTGGTGACGAGGGCTGACGGGAGTCAGATAGCCATCGTAACATAAGACGCATTGCAAACCTTGTAGCACCTAGGTGGTCGGGATATGACTTACCTGACCGCGCACCGCATAGCTGTGGATATGCTAAGTTTGCAACCAGTCGCTGTGAGCTGGTGTCCATCCGCCAGGATCACCACAGGATGGGCTTTTTGTTGCCCGTTTGCCAACATCAGTTGCCAGCTGAATGCATTTTTCCCAGCGCAGAGACACGAGTAGCAAAATACACGACCAACCCGAGCGACTGTGCGTATTTCAGCGCATGAGTTATTAGCTCTGTCGGGCACAGCCAGATACCTTCAGTATTATAGTTCATACATAAAACTTATTGTTAATCAGTAAGTTGCATCAATCTTATCAGTGCTGAGCGGCGTAACCACCTCTGTTGGTTAGTTGCCATGTAAGATTTGCGTGATTTTGCGCGCGCTTTTTCATCGTAGGCAATTTGGGTTCACACCACACCACTCATGTTCACAGTAGATACTGGCTTGCAGCAGTGAATCGTACTGACGTCTGGCAAAACCAAAGCGGTGTCGAAAAAGCGAGAAAGCGCATCGTGTTTGTCATTGAGTAACGGGTAAAGGGCTCCCTGACGGTTACCGGATGCGCCTAATGCCGATGCCCATCTTTACAATAGAAGTATCACGTGCGAGATGTGTCGCAGCAGCGCCAGTGCTGTCAGTACGCTGGCAATGCTACCGCAAATAATAGCGATATCCTCTATCTCGCTCGCGTCCGGGCGTGAATACCACGGGGTTACCTCCGGATCCAGGATGGCGTTCGGTAATACGCTGCGCAGCATTTCGTGTTTTTGTCCGTAGTCCTTGATCTTTTCCACATCAAAGCGTGCTTGTTATATCCCCCGACGCACAAACCCTGCGGCAGTGAATATGTTGCAAATGTCGCCCGGCACAGGACGTGCCATGGCGTGAAACAGGTTCTATATCCATATGTCCTGGTTTTTGGACAGGGCAAAACCATCAAAAACCAGGCGTCAACCTGATGCGTCAGGGAATAGTCCAGCGTTGGCAGCAATTCATTGATATCGCTAAACCACAGGTCGATAGTGATGGCACCATCAAGCCAGAATCAAGCGATGATAGCCTGGTAGCGCAGACGGCCATGCCTGCCTTAGCGCTTCGGCGTAAGGGGAGAGTGTCTGCCAGTTGGCGTGTGCCTGTTCCAGATCGGCCACGCGCAACGGGAATTGTTCAAAGCTGATAAAGTGCAAGCGCCGCAGCGTGGCCTGCGGATGCTGCGCGCGAAAATGGGAGAATGCTTTCCATAGCGTCAAAAAGTTCAGGTCAGTGCCAAAGCCGGTTTCCGCAATGATGCACAGTAGGTGTGAATGTTCAACAAAGCGCGCCGGAAAGTAATTGCCTTGAAAGAAAACGTAGCAGGTCTCTTCCAACCCATCCTGATTTGAGAAGTAAACATCATCAAACTGTTGAGAAACAGGTGTACCCTGTTCATTCTAGGAAAGTGTACCGTGCTGAATAGCGTGCTCTTTCACGATAATTCACTCATTTTTAAAGCGATAGCGCAATTTTAGTCAGCCAGTGTCCAGCGCGCAAATTTTGTAAAAGGTTGGGGTGATCGGACTTGTTCAGCTTACATCTGTACGCTAAAGTTCGTGACGAAATCCCAAAATATATTTATGCGGAAAGAGGTATTGAATGAAACGTGCAGTGATTACTGGCCTGGGGATCGTCTCAAGCATTGGTAATAACCAGCAGGAAGTCCTGGCATCGTTGCGGGAAGGTCGCTCGGGCATTACGTTCTCACAGGAGCTGAAAGATTCCGGTATGCGTAGTCACGTCTGGGGCAATGTGAAACTGGATACTGCCGACCTAATTGAACGTAAGGTCGTGCGTTTCATGAGCGATGCCTCTATCTATGCTTTTTTGTCGATGAAACAAGCCATTGACGATGCCAAGCTGGCACCTGAGGTTTACCAAAACAACCCGCGCGTTGGTTTGATTGCCGGTTCCGGCGGTTCCGCGCGTTCTCAAGTGTTTGGAGCGGATGCTATGCGCAGCCCACGGGGTCTGAAAGCGGTTGGTCCGTATGTGGTAACCAAAGCAATGGGTTCTGCGGTGTCAGCCTGTCTTGCAACGCCCTTTAAAATTCAGGGTGTGAACTACTCCATCAGCTCTGCCTGCGCCACCTCTGCGCACTGTATTGGTAATGCGGTAGAACAGATCCAACTTGCTAAACAGGACATCGTATTTGCTGGTGGCGGTGAAGAGCTATGCTGGGAACTGGCCTGTGAATTTGATGCCATGGGCGCGCTGTCTACCAAATATAACGAAACGCCGGAAAAAGCTTCTCGCACCTATGATGCTGATCGTGACGGATTTATTATCGCTGGTGGCGGCGGTATGGTGGTCGTAGAAGAACTGGAACATGCGCTGGCGCGTTGTGCACATATTTACGCCGAAGTGGTGGGATACGGTGCAACCTCTGACGGTGCCGATATGGTTGCACCGTCCGGTGAAGGCGCAGTGCGTTGCATGAAGCTTGCGATGCAGGATGTAGATACCCCTATCGATTATATCAATACCCATGGTACTTCTACGCCGGTGGGTGACGTGAAAGAGCTGTGGGCGATTCGTAAGGTGTTTGGCGACGTGGTGCCGCCCATCTCGGCAACCAAGGCAATGACCGGGCACTCCCTTGGCGCAGCGGGCGTACAGGAAGCGGTCTATTCTTTACTGATGCTGGAGCACGGTTTTATCGCGCCGAGCATTAACGTTGATAGGCTGGATGAGTTGGCGCAGGACATGAACATCGTGACAAAACCGACTGAGCGTAAGCTCACCACGGTAATGTCCAACGGTTTTGGCTTCGGCGGCACCAATGCTACGTTGGTGATGCGCAAGTTAGCGTAATCGATATACCCTAAATCGTCTGTTTTGCTGAACCAGGGCCTTGTGCCCTGGTTTTTGTCTGTTAAAACAGTACTCACAGCAAAAATATCACCACGAAAATGCTGACAATGAGCCAAAATAGCGGTTTATTGAACACGGCCTGGATGGCAAGGGGTAAGATGGCAATCAACGGGTTGGCAATCGGCTGCGGATGCGGGAACAGGCTCTGTATCGTTACTTCCCCGTCGGAAGCGCGCTGCATACGGTGAGCGAATAAAAGGTCACCAGTTCGTTGAGTTGCGGTTGGGTGAGCGGTGTTTGTACCCCGGCATTGAAACGGTTTTCACTGTAGTCCAGCAGCAACTGTCGCTCATTGGTTTCCAGCGCGGGCTGAAACAGCGTGTATAAAGTGGACTGAGTCGCAGTCATTGGGGTTTTGTCGCATTGCCCGCCGTAATGGTTGCGGTTGTCGTTGTTGCCAGAGCTGCGGGTACATCGCTGTGCGCCCATTTCCGGTGGTCAGCAGATGATGCAGGTCAGTTTGCGTTTGCAAATATTGCATCAGGGAGCTGCAAATGACGAGCGGGTATCGGCGTGCCAGCGGCTAGTGTTGCATTGCCATCAATGATGTCCGGATTTTCCGTCGGCGTGCCCAGCAGCGAAGATAATCGCACCACCATCTGATTTATGGCTGTTCTGTTCGACGCTAAATAACGAACGTTGAAGCATGGCCGTGGTCCCAGCATGGGTCGCAATATTGGTAAGCGCATTTTGCACCAGTGTTGTGGCAAGCGCAAGTGCTCTGCCTGACTCGGCATTTAGCGGTGCCGCATCGGGCGGTGTTTGCAACATGGTCAGCACCGTTGTAACTGGGGCTGCGTCAGCGCTTTGAGTTCGGTATGACCAAATTCCTTACGTAAAAACTGAGTGACGTGCTGGCTGTTATTTCCCTGCGGCAGCAGAGCTTTGCTGTGTTTGAGCCTGTACCAGTTGTTCTGTAATGACCGCTAAGCGGCGTTAAAATGCTGTCCGAGCAAAGTCTGGTTTGGCGCCAGACCAATCTCCTGAGGTAATATGGTCCAGATGGTATTATTACTCAGCGACGTCAGAGCCTGTAGCTTGACCACCAGCGTATACAACGTGGCGCGCTGGGTAAAGTTGAGTGGGGAGTTCGCCGCCGCCGTATTGGATGAGGAAGAGGCAATTGCTGATATCGGCGATGTGTGGCGATCTCCCGGCATTGAGGTTCCCGGACTGCTGACAAGGCTGCATGATGGCCTCCTCACTGTGTGAAAGGCACCCTACATTTCCCTGGGAGCCTTGAATAGGCAATCGAAATCATAGCAAGGTGTCTGGTGCGAGAATAGTCAGATCATAGGGAAAAATGCCTTCTTATTTTGTGGTTTGCTTCCACTTCATGGATTTGGTTGTGAGACGTAGTATCGCTATCCGGTGTGCGAACTGCGTTGTGATGAGCGCACGGAGTACGCATATGCTGCGCCATGACAACCCTAAATAATACCAATATCCAGCCTATGATGTGGTAGCTGTGCGGCTTTTCATGCAGCAACATCATGGCGTCAGTGCGGTAAATACCGGTTTCAGATTAATGAAAATACTGGCGTTATTGGCCCCGATGCGCATCACTAGATGATCCACATCCTCGGAGCGAGGATCGAGGCGAAAATACCGTCGAACAGGATCAGCGGTATGTTTTGCGCGTTCAGGGCAATACTTTCTGCCAACAATAAGTTCGGCAGCAACAGCACGACGCCAAAGGTAATCTGCACGTAGAACAACACCTGGTTAATACGTCGTGCAAGGCGTAGGCTAAACTACCTCGCTGCGCCAGATGGCCCAGCGCCAGAATCAGAGCCAGATGTCCACTGTTGATAAGCCAACTTATGTCGAAAAAGGAGAGCAGACTGCTGTACAGTGAGCAAGGGTATCAACGATACCATAATGCCTATCATCAGAACACTGATGCTATGTGCATCATAGTAGGCCATGCTTTGGTAGAGCACCATACCGAGAAACCCTAGAAACAGTAATTTTCCAAAATATAGCCATGACGGTGCGATCATGGAATTGTAACTGAGGCAACATAAACGGCGTCAGTACCAGCGGAGCCAATAGCCAGCGGTAAGAATGACATCGCTGCTGGATCGATGACACCAACGGAAAGTTGGTTAACGATCACGTTAAGTGACCAAAACAAGACGGCGATAAGAGGAAATAACAGATTCATGATAACAATTCTTATTAACGTGGTGAGTTAGTTTACGACAGGCGGGTTCGTTCTATTATAGTGAAAATAAGACATCCTGAATAGCAATTCAGATAACATGGCGCTTACTACCGCCCTAAAGGCATACCGCCGAACTGAGTGTTTTTGCGTAACGAAGCGGTCAGCGCAGATACTGAATACCCGCCTCATCGTCATGAGTGGAGCAATTGTTGTATGTAGTTTCTGGCGTTGTGGTGCTGCGTTTTGCACAGGAGCGTTTTTGGCACCGACCTATTTTTGTTATTTGTTATCTGGTTGCCACAGGGGATTGAGCACGCTTGCTATAATCGACGTCAGACCACAATTCGCACCATCAATTTCGATGCGCACTAGTATGCAGAACTTCCCGAGACGCCGTGCCTGCTTGAGGTCGGCCCGCTGCTTAAGGCGATTCAGGATGATCTATTCACGCGCGACGTGCTAATCCCTCACGATAAACCCGACATGCGCTTGTGTCATGTGCTGTGCGATCAAATGACGCTAGCACTCTGCGCCAAAGCAATTACTTGCCAGGAACCGACGATCGCCTATTGGCTCCGGTATTGCATGCGCTGGAGCAGTGCCCGGCGGATAACCGTACGCTGGCGCAATTGGCAACCAATGTCTACAGCACAGAACGCATGTTGTCGAGGCGCTGTCAGGCATTACTCGGTATGTCGTTAAGCGAGTGATGATAACGACTATGCTACCTTGTAAGCGCTGGCACTGTTGTGTCAGGGCATGAGAGTGCAGTCTGTCGCATTGGAAGTCGGCTACAGCTCTTCATCAGGGCTTATCGCCATGTTTCGCTAGAAAAGTGGTCCACGCCGGAAGGGTATCAAAGCAGACCTTAATCGATATGGATAGCGTTGGGACTCTTCACCATTCGGTGACAAAAAATAGTGCCCCTGTTTTTCTTGCAAGCGGTGACTGAGCGGGGTCGTACATGAAAATTATGGTTAATGAGAATATGCCGTATGCGCGCGAGCTCTTCAGCCGCGTCGGCGAGGTGGTACCTGTACCGGGAAGGCCGTTGCCCGTTGAGACGCTAACACAGGTACACGCCCTGATTGTGCGATTCGTCACGCCGGTTAATGCCGCCCTGTTAGCGGATTCTGGCGTGACCTTCGTCGGCAGCGCCACGGCAGGCACCGATCATGTGGATGAAACCTGGCTGTGCGAGCACAGTATCGAATCTTCCGCCGCACCGGGCTGCAAATGCCATCGCGGTGGTGGAATACGTTTTTTCTGCGCTGCTGATGCTGGCGGAGCGAGATGGCTTTCAGTTGTGCGACAAAACCGTCGGCATTGTCGGTGTGGGCAACGTAGGGCGACGTTTGCAGGCACGCCTTAACGCCTTCCTTGTGGGAGTGAAGACATTACTGTGCAATCCCCCTCTCGCGCGCAAAGGGGATGTTGGTCCCTTTTTGCCGCTTGATGCGCTACTGCGTGACGCGGATATTGTCACGCTGAATACGCCATTGACCAAGGGTGGCGCCCAGATAACACTCTGCACTTGATTTATAACGCTGTGCTTGCCGCCTTGCCCGCTGACCGTATTTTGATCAACGCATGTCGCGGGCCGGATGGTTGGTAACGCAGCCCTGCTGCGGTCGTTACAGCAAGACAAGGATCTGCGCGTGGTGCTGGATGTGTGGGAACCGGAACCGGGACTTTCGCTGGATTTGCTGGCGCATGCAGACGTGGTACGACGCATATTGTTGGCTATACGCTGGAAGGCAAGGCGCGCGGTACCACGAAATTGTTTGAGGCCTTGTGCCAGTTTATCTGGCAGCCTCAGAAAGTGACGCTGTCATCGCTGTTACCTGCCCCGGATATTACGGATGTTCACGTAACGACCCCTTTCGATCAAGTGTTGCTTAAGCGTCTGGTGCATCTGGTGTATGATGTAAGCCGTGACGATGTGCTGTTGCGCCAGTCTGCGGTCTGCGGGTCAAGCTGGCGGATTTGATCGTCTGCGTAAACACTATCAGGAGCGCAGCGAATGGTCTTCTTTGCGTGTCACTTGTTCTAATAAGGCCGGTGTGGCCTGTCTGAATGCATTGGATTTCACTGCCGTCTTTCCGTAATACGGTGTTAGGGTGTCATCAAATAAGACGTTTTTAGCGTAGGGTATTCAGGTGGTGACATACCGCGCCCGAGCAAGAGGTATTTACGAATGGGAGAACACCACATGTCTGACGGCTGGAATATTGCGCTATTGGGCGTAACGGGTACGGTGGGAACGGCGCTGCTGGAGTTATTACAAGAGCGCGCATTTCTCGTAGGCACGCTCTATCAGCTTGTCAGCGAACGCAGCGTGGTGGAATCAGTGAGGATCGGTAAATCCTGGCAAGTCGAGGATGCGGCCGAGTTTGGTTAGTCTTAGGCTCCATTAGCCTTCTTTATCGCGGGTAGTGAAGCGAGCGCACGTTATGCGAAAGGCGCCGGTAACGCGGGCTCCCTGGTGATTGACAGCAATGATCTGTTCGCGCTGAGGTCGGATGTCCCGTTGTAATGTCGGGGGTCAACACCCATGTCCTGGCGGATTACCGTAATCGCAATATCGTCGCCGTGGCAGACAGTCTGGCGAGCCAACTTTTGCTGGCTATTAAACCTCTGATCGAGCAAGCCGGACTGTCATGTCTTCACGTCACCAATCTGTTCTCTGTATCTGCGCTGGGCAAAGTGGCGGTAGACGATTTGGCCAGGTAGAGTGCTCGTTTGCTGAACAGCAAACCACTGGAATCGGGATTGTTTGCCAAACAGCTGGCATTTAATGTGTTACTGTTTCTGGCGGATGTGCAAGGCAGCGGCAGCGTGACACAAAAGCGTCGATTGGTGGATCAAGGTGCATAAGGTATTACAAGACGAAGGGATAGTAATCTCCGTTAACTGCTTACAGGTCCCGGTGTTTTACGGCCACGCACAGGTCGTACATCTTGAGGCATTACGGCCGCTGTCTGAGGAGGGAAGGGAGGCCCGAGATAAACTTTCACGCGCTGAAGATATTCAGCTCAGCGATGAAGATGACTACCCGACGCAAGTGGAAGATGCTTCTGATAACGTTCAGCTCAAGATTGGTTGCCTGCGTAATGATTACGGTATTCCCGAACTGCTGCAATTCTACTCGGTGGCGGATAACGTACTAGCGGTGGAAACGACAGAACGGCTGGTGCAGGAGTATCTGGGGTAATGTCAGACAGTAATTTGTCGCAGCGGACTGCTGGTATCAAAGTAGCGCTGGGCATTGAGTATGACGGCAGCCGCTATTATGGCTGGCAGCGTCAGGCTGAAGTAAAGAGCGTGCAATGGCATCTGGAGCAGGCGTTGAGTAAAGTGGCCGATGAGCCGATTACTGTGTTTTGCGCCGGCAGAACTGATGCCGGTGTGCACGCTACCGGGCAAGTGGTGCACTTTACCACCCAGGCTCAGCGCAAAGATGTCGCCTGGACTATGGGCGTCAACGCCCATTTGCCAGCGGATATCGCCGTCCGTTGGGTGAAAACCGTCGATGATGATTTTCATGCACGTTTCAGCGCCACGGCACGTCGCTATCGCTACCTTATCTATAATCATCGCCTGCGCCCGGCGGTATTAGCGCGCGGCGTAACGCACTTCCACTTCCCGTTGGATGCGGAGCGTATGGAACGCGCTGGGCAAAGCCTGCTGGGTGAGAATGACTTCACCTCGTTTCGCGCCGTGCAATACCAGTCGCGCACGCCGTGGCGCAATGTAAATCATTTAAAGGTTACGCGTCATGGCGCTTACATCGTGGTAGATATTAAAGCCAATGCGTTTGTTCATCATATGGTGCGCAATATCGTCGGAAGCCTGATGGAAGTGGGATGCGGTAATCAGCCTGAATCCTGGATAGCCGAACTGCTGGCGGCTAAAGATCGCACGCTGGCGGCCGCCACGGCGTGCGCCGGCGGTCTTTATCTGGTGGCGGTAGATTATCCGGCACGTTTCGAACTGCCCGTTGCGCTAATGGGCCCGCTGTTTTTGGAAGATTGACCCGTAGCGGGCGGTTGTATCGCACCACGCTAAACACTAGAGGATTCTCACGGCATTGCGCCGTGAAACATGCACATGATGGAACTTGTCGCGTTTATACGCTTTATCATCGATTTTATTCTGCATATTGACGTTCACTTTGCGGAACTGGTGGCGCAATACGGTGTCTGGATTTATGCCATTCTGTTTTTAATTCTGTTTTGCGAAACAGGTCTGATGGTGACACCATTTCTGCCGGGGGATTCCCTGTTGTTTGTCTCTGGCGCGTTGGCGGCGTTGCCCACTAACGATCTGGATGTGCACACCATGGTGGCGCTGATGGTCGCGGCGGCCATACTCGGTGATGCGATCAATTACATTATCGGGAGTTTATTCGGGGAAAAGCTGTTCAATAACCCTGATTCGAAAATTTTTTGCCGTAGTTATCTGAATAAAACGCATCAGTTTTATGTCCGTCACGGCGGTAAAACGATTATTCTGGCGCGCTTCGTACCGATTGTGAGAACATTCGCTCCGTTTGTCGCCGGTATGGGACATATGCGCTACCGCCATTTTGCTCTCTATAATGTGGCAGGAGCATTGCTGTGGGTATTACTGTTTACTTATGCAGGTTACCTGTTCGGCGACCTGCCGATTGTGCAAGAAAACTTGAAATTATTGATTATAGGTATTATTTTCATCTCTATTTTGCTGGGGATCGTTGAAATCTGGCGACATAGACGAGCGGCGGCCCTAGCGAATAACCCGCTGTCTCGTTCACAACTAGCGAATAACCCGCTGTCTCGTTCACAAAAATAACGGGCGTAGTGACGGGGCAGAGCGGACTAGCCATGGCTAGGTTCAAGCAGAAAGGTTATCAATGAGCTGGATTGAACGAATTCTTAACAAGAGTAATATTACACCGACTCGCAAGGCCAATATTCCTGAAGGGGTATGGACAAAATGTCACAGTTGTAGTCAGGTGCTTTATCGCGCTGAATTGGAGCGTAACCTTGAGGTGTGTCCAAAGTGTGACCACCACATGCGACTTCCCGCCCGTGCGCGTTTGAATGCGTTTCTGGATAAGGACAGCGTGGTTGAGCTAGGTAGTGAGTTGGAGCCAAAGGATGTGCTGAAGTTCAAAGACTCGAAGAAATACAAAGATCGTCTGGTTGCTGCACAAAAGCAGACTGACGAAAAAGACGCGTTGGTGGTTATGAAAGGCACGCTGTACGGTATGCCGGTGGTTGCTGCGTCCTTTGAATTTGCCTTTATGGGCGGTTCCATGGGCTCTGTCGTCGGCGCGCGTTTCGTGCGTGCGGTTGAGCAGGCGTTGGAAGATGGTTGTCCGCTGGTGTGTTTCTCCGCCAGCGGCGGTGCGCGTATGCAGGAAGCGCTCATATCGCTGATGCAAATGGCGAAAACCAGCGCAGCGTTGGCAAAAATGCGCGAGCGCGGTCTGCCATATATTTCGGTGTTGACAGACCCGACCATGGGCGGTGTTTCCGCCAGTCTGGCAATGCTCGGCGATTTGAATATTGCCGAACCTAAAGCGCTAATCGGTTTTGCCGGTCCGCGCGTTATCGAACAGACGGTACATCAAAAATTGCCGCCGGGTTTCCAACGCAGTGAATTCCTGCTGGAAAAAGGGGCGATTGACATGATCGTGCGTCGCCCGGAAATACGCTTCAAGTTAACCAGCATACTATCTCGACTGACCAACCACCCTGAGCCGATGGACACCGCTAAGGTTCGGCCACCGGCCGTAACCACTGAACCGCAGGATGATGCGCAATACCGCAGGATGATGCGCAATAAGTGATACATGAACACAGAGTGTGACAGGATTGTGCTTAGACCGTTCTATGCATCCTATATCAATGAACCGTAAGCCAGTGAACGGGAATCAGACTCATGGAAAATCTTCTTATTCCCCAAGCTACATCACCTTTGGCCGCGTGGCTTCATTATCTGAAGCACCTGCACGCCACTGCCATTGATATGGGATTGACACGTGTTAAACAGGTTGCCAACCGTCTTCACCTTCTGCGTCCGGCCCCAACGGTGTTTACCGTTGCAGGTACAAACGGAAAAGGCACTACCTGTTGTACGCTGGAAGCCATTTTGATGGCGGCAGGTTTACGTGTCGGCGTTTACAGCTCACCCCACCTGCTGCGTTATACCGAGCGTGTGCGCATTCAGGGTCAGGAATTACCGGAAACCGCGCACACTCAGGCGTTTGCCGTGATCGAAGCAGGGCGTGGCGATGTCTCATTGACCTATTTCGAGTTTGGCACCCTTGTGGCACTGCACTTGTTCAGGCAGGCAAATCTGGATGTGGTAATTCTGGAAGTCGGGTTGGGTGGGCGTCTGGATGCCACCAATATCGTGGATGCCAACGTGGCGGTTGTGACCAGTATTGCGCTCGATCATACTGACTGGTTGGGGCATGATCGCGAAAGTATTGGTTACGAAAAGGCCGGTATCTTCCGCTGCAATACTCCCGCCGTGGTGGGAGAGCCGGATATGCCTGCTTCTATTGCTGCTGTGGCTGAAGAGAAAGGGGCATTGTTATTCAAGCGAGATCGTGATTGGCACTTTGCGCTTGAAGGAGACGGCTGGTATTGGGAATCGATCGATGGCGAGCGCATGACGCTGCCGTTGCCGAGCGTGCCATTGCCCAACGCTGCTACGGCGCTGGCTGCGCTGTGCCAGGGGCCGATCAACGTTCCTCTGGCTGCTATTAAACATGGGCTGTGTTGTGCTGCGTTACCGGGCCGGTTCCAAACGGTGAGCGAACAGCCGAAACTAATTCTGGATGTCGCGCACAATCTCCATGCGGCGGCCTATCTGGCCGGGCGATTGGCGCAGTTGCCAAAAACGGGCAAAGTACGTGTGGTGATTGGTATGCTGGTCGATAAAGATATTCCCGGTACGCTGTCGCACCTTAAACCCGTAGTGGATGAATGGTATTGCGCCCCACTGGAGGGACCACGCGGTGCCAGTGCTGAATTGATAGCGGCATATCTGGATCGCTGTCGGTCGTTTGGCGATGTCGCAACCGCCTGGCATCAGGCGATGCAAGACGCAAATACGCAGGATACCGTCGTAGTTTGCGGATCTTTTCATACGGTAGCGCATGTGATGGAAGCGCAGGAGGAGAGGGGGTCGAATGGTAAGTAAGTTTCAAAACCGTCTGGTCGGCACCATTATTCTGATGACATTGGGAATTATTGTGCTGCCAGCACTGCTGGATGGCAAAAAGAAACATTATAAAGATGAGTTTGCCGCAATCCCTTTGGTGCCAAAGCCGGGCGATAGCACGGAGGGCGAATCGCGGCCTTCATTGAACCAGTCGTTACCCAGTCAGCCCCCGGAAGGGGCACAACAGGCGATGCAAGGGCAACCGGCCCAAGGCGGGGTGACCGTGCCTAAGGATGGCGGTGCCTGCATGGCACCGCCAAGCAGTACGCCACCACCTCCTGCCGCACCGATAGAAATTGCCCCGCCCGCTGTGGTGGGGCGCCCGGTAACCACTAAAGTGGACGTGAAGCCGGAAACAAAACCCAAGGCGAAGCCAGAAATTAAATCGGAAGTGAAACCTGAGCCGAAACCGGAAAGCAAGCCGACAACGCCTGCACCGCTGCCCATAGCGAAACCGGAAGTGAAGCTGGAAGCAGTACCTGCAGGACAAGGCTACGTGGTGCAACTGGGCGCACTGAAAAATGCGGATAAGGTGAATGCAATTGTTGTCAAATTGCACCTATCGGGATACCGCGCCTACACTGTGCCGTCGACACCTGTCGCCGGGGAGATAACCCGCATTTACGTCGGGCCGGATGCGTCAAAACAGAAATTGCAGTCTGCCATCGGTGAACTGCAACAGCTGAGTGGGCTGAGCGGGCAGGTCAGGAACTACAGCGCACGTTAAGATTGCCAGAGGGCTAATTCCGCTGAGGTTGTTAGCAACACCGATTAAAACGGTCATCCCGCCTTACCACATTATTCCCACGTAGGAGGAAGTCTCTTGCAGAGAACCCTGGCTTTCGCCGAGGATGACGAAAAAGAAAAGTGACTTTGCCAGTACGCTGCCAGCAAATTTACCTATCGGTGAAATCATTGGGAAATAGGCTACGCAAACGTTTTCTTTTTCTGTTAGAATGCGTCGCGAACA
>JBPETC010000005.1:0-37826 GCA_051710325.1 Symbiopectobacterium sp. | reverse complement strand
CGTGAGTCAGCGAATTACATCGAGGCCCGCAGTACCGGCTGCAACAAGGCCGGATATAGAGCTGAAACCTACCGTCAATGTCAACACCGTGGAAGCCTTGCAAACGGGATGCGTTCATATAGACACCGTAAACAAGAAAGCCCGGCATTATCGTGCGCTAATGTCTTCCATCATGACGCGTTTAAGCGCTGGTGAACGCGATCTAACCCAGATGCTCCGGCACGCCCGGGAGAATTTGTACGACGAAGATCTCACCTACCGCGAACGCGAAGATATTATTTAGTCCGTAGAGCGCGATTTGGCCAAATTTGCTCAGCGTTACATGGATAGCCAGGACGAGGATTTGTCCGATAGCGTCTTTCTGTGTGTCATCAAGGAGAATCTGTGGCAAGAGCTGGTGGATATCACAGATAAAACTCAGTTGGAATGGCAGACACTGTTTAAAGATGTCAGACATCATCAGTGTTTACCACAGTGACGAAGTCGTCGGGCTGGGTAATTTGGTGTGTGAAAACTGCCATCACTATTTGGCATTCTGTACGCCGGAAGTGCTGCCTCGTTGTCCGAAATGTGAGCACGATCAGTTTTAGCGCCAGCCTTTTCAGGCCTGACAAGATAGTTTAAAGGGAGAGGCGTTCCAGCTTGCGCGGGAACGCGCGTCGCATCGTCAGGCGCTACGATACTGGATAATGGCTTAGTGCAGGATCTTCGCCAAAAAGTCTTTAGCGCGCTCGGATTTAGGATTGTTGAAGAACTCGCCTTTAGGCGTGTCTTCCACAATCCTACCTTCATCCATGAAGATAACGCGGTGTGCCACTTTGTGCGCAAAGCCCATTTCGTGGGTAACGACTATCATCGTCATGCCTTCTTGCGCCAGTTCAAGCATAACATCCAGTACTTCGTTGATCATTTCCGGATCGAGCGCAGAAGTCGGTTCGTCAAACAGCATGGCAATCGGGTCCATGCAGAGTGCACGCGCAATAGCGACACGCTGTTGCTGACCGCCGGAGAGCTGGACGGGAAATTTGTTAGCGTGCGCGGACAAACCCACGCGATTGAGTAGATTGGTGGCCTTTTCACGTGTGGCCTCTTTGTCACGCTTGAGTACTTTCAACTGCGCCAGCGTCAGGTTCTCAATTATGGAGAGGTGGGGAAACAGTTCAAAGTGTTGAAACACCATGCCAACTTTGGAACGCAATTGCGCCAGATTGGTTTTCTTGTCGTTAACTGAGATGCCGTTAACGTCAATCTGACCTTGTTGCACGGGTTCAAGGCCATTAACCGTTTTAATTAATGTGGATTTCCCGGAGCCTGATGGCCCACAAATGACCACCACTTCACCTTTCTTCACTTCTGTTGAACAATCGGAGAGCACCTGGAAGTAACCATACCATTTGGAAACGTTTTTTAGAGTAATCATCGAACAGTCCTTTTTTCAGGTAACTGACCAGCATTGATGCGCTAATGCTGATAATGAAATAAACCAATCCGGCAAACAGCACCATTTTCACCTGGGGTTTCGTCGCGTTCGCCAATGGTTGACGCGGTTCGGAAGACCTCCACCAGATTCAGTACGTAGACCAGGGAAGGTATCCTGGAACAGGACGATCCCTTGCGTCAGTAGTAACGGCACCATGGCGCGAAACGCCTGCGGCAGAAATATCAGCTTCATGAATTGCTACTGTGTCATGGCCGAGTGCCAACGCTGAGGAAGACTGTCCGCGTGAAATGCTGAGTATGTCCGCACGGATAATTTCAGAGTAATAGGCGGCTTCAAATATCGAAAAGCCTACAATAGCGGAGATCAGACGAACATCCTTTTTGGTGATAGCCCAAGCACATTTTGTAATAATCTAGGAACTACAAGGTAGAACTACAACAGCACCATTACCAGTGGGATGGAGCGGAAGATGTTAACGTAACCTTTGGCAAAACTAGCGGATCGGGGCTAAAGACGATAACCTCATTACCGCCAATACGGTTCCCCACAGGATGCCAAATACCCACAAGCAGTCACCGTGATTTTCATCGTGACCACTAACCCTTGTAAGCAGGTAGGGCATGCTTAGCGCAATGGAGCTCCAGTTAAATTTGTACATTGTTTACTTCCTATATTGCCGGGCAAGCGGGTCTTTTTCTCAACAACTTGCATGATCAGCATAATAATGACGTTAATCGTGACATGCACCAGCGTGATAGCGGTAAAGGACTCATAGGCGTGCAGCAGAGTAATCCAGCAGTTTGTTGTGCCTATGCAGCCATCTCCAGCAGCCCGATGGTCAAGGCAATGGACGAGTTCTTTACCAGGTTAAGCATTTCAGACGTCAGGGACGATACGATAATACGATAAGCGTTGGGCAGCAGAACGTATCGTTAGGTTTGTGGCAACGTTAGCCCCATCGCGAACGTCGCGACTTTCTGGCCGCGCGGTAGAGATTGGATACCTGCGCCGTACCTGCTGCTCGCAGACGCGAGCGGCAGTAAACAGGCCAAAACAGATCATGGAGGAGATGAAAAACTGAATGTTGGAATCCAGCTTTAAACCACATGCCAATGTTTTGCGGTAGTAATTCGGGAAACACCAGATACCAGGCGAAAAATTGAACGATAGGCGGAACGTTACGAAACATTTCCATATAGCAGGTAGTACCGAGATCTGTACAGAAAACGGTTGAGTACGGTGCGCAAAATGCCGAAAATCGAGCCGACAAACGAATGCAATGATCCAGACGCAGATTGACAGAGTCACAGTGACCTGTAACCCAGATCAAATTCACCAAAGATAAGTGGTATTACCAAACGTGGCGGCTTGTAAAAAAATACCCAGTTTTAATCTATAGACATAGAAAACTCCGGTAAAAGGGTAGCAGAGTTACCCTGAAGATTAATGAATGGCGATAACCCATTGGTGTGAAAGAGCAGTTCGGATAATTAACACCTGCGATATCCACCGCTTGGGGCGGGACGCCAGACGGGGAACGATCGTCTGACGCCTGTCTGTCCAGCCACGAGTCAACAATCGATGGCAAGCTGTCTGCCCTTGTTTTCACTTGTTGTTAGTTTAGTGCTTTATCGTTAAGCGCTTTGAGCAGCGCTTTCATCTTTGCTGACAAATCGAAGTTCATGTTGAGATCTTTAGGTAAAATCGGCTTGTTTGAGCCAGCGATCAAAGGATTTTTCCGCTTCACCTGAAGTTTGTAACGTCACAATAGTCTCATCACCCAGTTTTTTGAACTACGGATCGTCTTTACGCAGCATACAGCCATAGGCTTCTTCGGATTGTAGGGTGCAGATAATCACCCAGTGGCTCTATTGTTTAGCTTTGGCACGTTTACTAGCCAGAAACGCATCATCCATCATAAAGGCAAGGGCGTAGCCTATTTCCATGGGTACAGAAGGCATCGCCATGGTCTTTTGTGCTGATGATACGCATATTAAATTTTTCTCTTAGTTCAAATGGTTAAGAGGTTTTTCAGAGGTGGTGCCAGAGGCAACGACAACGGTTTTACCCGCCAGATCTGGGAAGTTCTTTAATGTCCGAGCTTTTTAGTCAGCATACGCGTACCAACGATAAAGATGGTATTAGAGAAGGCGGCCTATTACTGACGTTCCAGGTTGTTGGTGGTTGAATCACATTCAAAATCAAAGGTGCCATTTTGCAGCAACGGGATATGGTTCTGGGACGTGATCGGAATCAGTTTGACCTGAAGATCGGCAACGCCAATTTTCTCTTTGACCGCATCGATAATTTTATTTGAGTAATCCTGAGAGTAACTAACCACTTTCTGTTAGTTGTTATAGTAGGAAAATGGCAAGGAAGACTCACGGTGGCTAACAACGATGACGCCATTGTCTCTAATCTTTTCAGCGTCCTAGTTAATTCTTCTGCATGAGCCAGGTTGCTTTCGGCTGTACCAATCAGAAGCAGTAACAATGCCAGTTTACGCATTTGCATGCATATTGTAACTCCTTTGCTGTTGTGATGACGGCAGTCGCTATGACGCTAAGGCGGTTATGAGTTCAATCATGCTGATAGAGCGCTCTTTCTGATACGAGGGTTAGGGTTATGCACCATAAAAGAGCGAGTACTTGCCTTTATCTTTAAAAAATAGCTAATTGTGAACAAAATGAAATAAATTTATTTCTCTTTTGAGAACTCAACTGCATTAAATGACTGCATCAAAATAGTGCTAAACGATTTTGGTGCGCTGATTGCCCCATTAGGGTGCTTTTCGCTGGTTTTCAGAGATCAAACAACGGAATTATTCCGTTACACTCTGTTATTAAATGAATAATAAGCAAATGATGTTCCAATTATACAAATAGGAGATAGCGGTATTACACGAAGGTATGGTGGTATTGACGGGAAATCGGCAGGTCACGCCTGCCGGTTATTGTAACGATGCAGACTCGCGAAGCAGGCTACACCGGCAAGCACGGCGAGAATGATCCACATTGGCCAGGCACCAAAGCGTGCGTAAGGGGTGATGCCAGTGGTTGGCGTTACTTTGGTGAGAAGTACCTTGCGTGTAAACTGCGGCAGTTCGGCACTGATTTCACCCCGCGTGCCGATAACAGCAGTCACTCCATTGTTGGTAGCACGTAGCAGCGGACGCCCTAACTCAAGAGCACGCATGCGGGCCATCTGGAAATGTTGCCATGGACCGATAGAATGACCAAACCAGGCATCGTTGGAGATAGTCAACAACATATCGGTATCAGGCCGGAAATTATCGCGTACTTGCTGCCCGAGAACAATTTCATAACAGACCGTGGCCGTCATCCGTATACCGTTAACCTGGAGCTGAGGCTGTTGGTAAGGACCACGGCTGAACGAAGACATCGGCAGATCGAAGAACGGCCCTAACGCTAACGGACGGAGCAGCGTTTCCAGCGGAACGAACTCACCAAACGGCACCAGATGATTCTTGTTGTAGCGATTGGTGCTAGGATAACGGTACGGTTCGCTGCCACCCAGCACGATAATGCTGTTGTAGAAGTCAACCTGCTCATTTGTGCGGCGGCGTGCATCCACAAGCCCCGTGACCAAACTGCTGTTGTGCGCACGCAGCAGGCTGTCGATGTACTGCAAATAGTCTTGTTGACGTGTTTCTACATCCGGGATGGCCGATTCTGGCCAGATAACGATCGGTGCTTTATCCAGATAAGGCAGCATGGCGTCCTTGTAGATATTCAGAATCTGTTGCAGCGCGTTGGGATCCCATTTTTTGGCCTGGGCAATATTGCCTTGCACCAGCGCGACGTTGACTGCGCGCTCTGGTTGAGGCGTGAACCAATGGATAAACTTCAACGGACAGGGAAGCAGCAGCAGCGCAATAGCGCAGTAAAGAGGGATAGTTTTGCGTCGTGTGGTACTGAACACCAGCAGGCCTGCAATGATAACCAACAAGAGGTTGACACCATCAACCCCAAGCAGCGGCGCTAGCCCTTGCAATGGCCCATCGATCTGGCTATAGCCAAATTGCAGCCAGGGAAAGCCGGTGAGTACCCAACCGCGCAACCATTCAGTGAACTGCCACAGGACTGGCGCGACCACTATCATACGCACCAGCGTCGTTTGCGGCCAAATGCGCGTTAAAAGCCCTGAGAAGAGCGCGGGGTAAAGCGACAGATAGAGTACCAGCAGCAGCACTAGAAACACATTAATGGCTTCCGGTATACCTCCGAACTCGGCGATACTGACGTACACCCAGTTTACTCCGCTGCCAAACAGGCCAGCGCCCCAGCTAAAACCAATGGCAGTGGATTGCCGCCAGGTTCTGTTCAGCGTTAGGGCTTGCAATCCGCACAGCGAAACCAGCGCAGCAGGCCAGAAATCAAAAGGTGAAAACGCCAGGGTTCCCCAGGCACCGAAAAACAGCGCCAGAAGGATGCGCACCCGCTGGCGTCGTAAAACAGACATGACAGACATTGTCGAATTAAGGTTCCAGTGTTGGTTGAGGCGCCTCGTCAGGGATTCTAACATGAGTCTGAATAATACGTCGGCTATCCGCCATGGCAACCTTAAACAGGTAACCGTTGATGTCGATGGTTTCACCGCGCGCAGGCAGATGGCCGAAGGCTTGCATCACCAACCCGCCGATGGTGTCCACTTCTTCATCGCTGAACTTGGTGCCAAACACCTCGTTGAAATCTTCAATCAATGCTAACGCGCGCACGATATAAGTGTGTCGGTTCAGTTGACGGATATCGCGATCTTCTTCTTTGTCGTACTCATCTTCAATTTCGCCAACGATCAGCTCAAGAATATCTTCAATGGTGACCAGCCCAGAAACACCGCCAAACTCATCGATGACGATAGCCATGTGATAACGCAGTGAACGGAACTCGCGCAGCATGCGATCCACGCGTTTGCTTTCCGGCACCACGACCGCAGGACGTAGTACCTGTTCCATGCTGAACGGCTCGGCATCACTGTGCATAAAAGACAGCAGATCCTTGGCCATCAGGATGCCTTCAATGTGGTCCTTGTCTTCACTAATCACCGGGAAACGCGAGAGCGCTGATTCGATAATCACATCCAGACACTCTTCCAGCTTTTGGTTGTGCTTCAATGTGATCATCTGCGAACGGGGTACCATTATATCTCGTACGTGCTGCTCCCCAATATCCATTACCCCCTCGAGCATATCGCGGGTGTCTGGATCGATCAGATCGTTTTGTTCGGAATCACGGATAAAGGTGAGGAGGTCACTGCGATCCTTTGGTTCACCATGAAAAAGCTGCTTAAGGATCAGTGAGAAGAATCCTTTCTTGGGACTGGGGCTATCGCTGTTTTGAGAATGGTCGTCGCTCATGGCGTTCTATTCACTATCTCTCTGGTTAGTCAATCATCATCAACCATGCAAAATAAGAGGTATGCACTGTAAGACAATTAGGCGCACGGGCGTGTTGAAATAAATGTGCACGATGATTACCGCGCGTGGCGTTATGTTTAACCATGACGAAAACGGCATCATAACGAAAAAAGCGCCATCAAAAGCAATATCAAGGTCTACGGTAATCTACTGTATTTTTCATAATAACAGAATATACTCGTCATACTTCAAGTTACCGCCGCGTGGGCTTACTCTGTCTCGGACAGATAAGGGTTATCATAGCCCATTTGCTGCATAATCTCGGTTTCCAACGCTTCCATCTCTTCTGCTTCGTTGTCCTCGATGTGATCATAACCCAGCAAATGCAGACAACCGTGTATCACCATATGTGCCCAATGGGCCTCTGTGGTTATTTGCTGTTCAATGGATTCCTGCTCCACCACCTGGCGGCAAATAATTAGATCGCCCAATAACGGCAGTACGCCTTTCGGCGGTGCTTCAAACGGAAAGGAGAGTACGTTGGTCGGTTTGTCTTTGCCGCGATAGGTGTAATTCAGTTCGTGACTTTCCGCTTCATCAACGATACGGATGGTCACTTCCGCTTCTCGCTGAAACTGCGGCAGTACCGCCTTCATCCAACGCTGAAAATCTTGTTCGCTCGGCAGCCCTGCTGTATTGTCGCTGACGATTTGTAAATCGATAACAACCTGACTCATTTTGCGACTCCTGCTTATCGACTTCCCCTGATACCGCGGGTGCACTGACTGCTTGTGCTTCGCATTTATGCTCTTCTGCCTGCGAACGGCACGATGTTTCTGGTCGGGTTCTTCCCAGGCTTCATAGGCGTTGATGATGCGCGCGACCACTAGATGGTGTACCACATCTTCACTGTGAAAGAAATTAAAGCTGATCTCTTCCACATCAGCTAATACGTCGATGGCGTATCCCCGATTTGATATCGCGTAGCAGGTCAATCTGGGTGATGTCGCTGGTGATTATAGCCTTGGAGTTGAAGTCAATACGGCTCAGGAACATCTTCATCTGTTCAATCATGGTGTTCTGACTCATCATCGAGGATGATGAAGGCGTCATTCAGCGTGAGACCGCGCATATAGGCCAACGGCGCTACGTCAATCACGTTGCGCTCAATCAGTTTTTCCACGCGCTAAAACCTCAGCATTTAGAATAATGCATCGTAGAGCTGACGGAGATAAGGATCGACATTTTGGCCAAAATAACTGGGCAGAAAGCCGAGTTTTTACCAGCTTCAAGGGCCGGGCGCATTAACAAAATGCGGCGGATATCCTGACGCTCGATCGCATCCACCGCGGTCGCGACTGCCAGATAGGTTTTCTCCGTTCTCGAAGGGCCTACGCTGAAGATGATATCATGGTCGAGGATGTTGGCGATATACTACGCCTGATTCGGCGTACATGGTTTGATGATGCCGCGTTTGGTGCGGATGTTGATCGCCTTGCCAAAATCCGGAATGCTCTCAGCGCTTTGTTCTAGAACGCTCGATTCTTTGATCGCCAGATGAATCTGCTCGGAATCAATATCCCCTTCTACACCATGCACGGGCGCGGTATCAACATAAAGACGTTGCAGAATATCTGCCGCTGCCTTAATTGCACAGGCTTTTCTCGACCAGTTTGAATTTATTATCTCGACGGTTGATTTCGATTCCGAGACGGCGCTACAACTGTTTGATATTAAATCAAAGTTTCCGCACAGATTGAGCAGGCTTTTATTATCAGCAGGTTAGAGGGCAATTTCTTTTACCGTTACGCTCAAATTATTCCTCTTGGTATATCAACGCTCATCATAATGAGTGATAAGAACAATAAGGTGCGAGATGATTATTGAATTATTTATCATGAATAGGGAAAGGTGCAAGTGGCAATATGTCCATACCCATTATACTACAACTTGTAGATGCGTTGGCTGCGCTCGTTATTCGGTCCATCTCTGGACCTCACCTCTAACGAGGCCGACGCAAGCGGCGTTCAAATATGCTCCCAGCATGCTTGTCACCAAAATCACTTACCTGAGTAAGTTTATCGGGATTCATTCGCTTGCCGCATTACGAGACTCATAAATGAGCCTTGCTCTAAAGGGCCACCAGCGCAAGCTCTGTTCAAAACGTAAACGTTTGTCCTGCAACTCGAATTATTTAGGGTATATGATAGCGCGCGGCGACAATGGCGAGTGCATCGACCGTGCGGCTTATTCATAAAGGCTGGTAGAGGCCAGCGCCGATATCGTTCTCCTTGCGGGTACATGCAATCACGGAAGCTGGAGATTCGTTGATGCGCAGGCCCATCTAGTTTTCGGTTTTGACAACCACTGCACGCAGTGAATTCGGACGAACGTCGACAATTTCAACGTCAACGAACTTACCGATCATATCCGGGGTGCATTCGAAGTTAATCACACGGTTATTTTCTGTGCGGCCTGACAGTTCCATCACGCTTTTGCGCGATGTACCTTCCACAAAAATGTGTTGGATGCTGCCTAACATAAGGCGGCTGAACTGAATAGTTTGCTGGCTGATACGTTCTTGCAGAATATACAGGCACTGCTTTTCTTTTCTTCGCTAACATCATAAACCATGTCTGCGGCGAGTGCCCCTGGACGCGCAGAGTGGATAAAGCTAAAGCTCATATCAAAATTGACGTAACCAATCAGTCTCATGGTTTGTTCGAAATCTTCCTGGTTTCACCGGGGAAGCCGATAATAAAGTAGGAACTGATATAAATATCTGTTCGTTCGCTGCACAGTTTACGAATGATAGTTTTGTATTCCAGCTCGGTATGGCGGCGCTTCATCATGATCAGAACACGATCGGAACAGATCTGCACTGTCAGATAAAGGAAGCTCACCAGTTCAGGCGTATCTTCGTAGACGATGATGATATCGTCAGTAAACTCAATCGGGTGACTTGTGATAAAGCGGAGACGGTCGATACCGTCTATTGCGGCTACCAGACGCAGCAAATCGGCAAACAAACAGATACTGCCATAAAAATTTTTACCACGATATGCGTTGACGTTTTGACCCAACAGGTTAACTTCGCGTACCCCTTATGCAGCCAACTGCGCAATTTCGTATAAGACGTCGTCACAGGGGCGGTTGACTTCTTCACCGTGTGTATAAGGCACCACACAAAATAAGCAGCATTTATTTGCACCCATCCATAATGGAAATAAACGCTGTTGGCCCTTCGGAACGAGGTTATGGCAGCCGGTTAAATTTTTTTAACTTCCGGAAAGCTTGATATCCACCACTGTGCTATGTGTGCCTTTGAGCGTAGTTAATCATTTCTGGCAGGCGGTGCAGCGTTTTGCGGGTCAAAATCAGATCGACATAGCTGGCGCGCGTTAACGAATATGCTCACTCTCCTGATAAGCAACATAACCGTCCACACAAATAATCAGATCGGGATTGTTCTCTTTCAGCGCTCTCCAGAAGCCAAGTTGATGAAAAACTTTTTCCTGTGCCTTTTTACGGATAGAACAGGTATTCAGAAGCAGAACGTCAGCCTCTTCGACCACCACGGTCAGCTCATAACCGTGTGTACTTTTCAGTAGGTCAGCCATTTTAGATGAATCGTATTCATTCATCTAACAATCCCAGGTTTTAATGTGCAGTTTCTTTGTTATCGACTTATCATTACTCAGTGCGGATGAAAATCGTATTACCAAATCATAGGTGCTCGGAAATACGGACGTGGCAGGTATTGTAATCTTTTTCTGCAATTGTGACCAGAGCGCGAAATTTTTTGAGCGTTTTTTCGCAGAGTCAACGACGGTTGTCGAAAATCCTGTATACTCTGCCTATCAGTCACACAGTTTGAGTTGGTTTAGGTACGATGAAAGGAATAAATCAACGGTATGATACAATCGTGGTCGGTGGTGGGATGGTCGGTGCCGCAGTTGCGCTCGGGCTCTCCCGCAACGGTTTTCAGGTCGCGGTGTTGGAGCAGGCCGCTCCCGCAGCCTTTATGGACGACAGTGCGCCGGATATTCGGGTTTCGGCGCTAGGATATGCGTCTGTTTCACTGTTAAAGTCTTTGGGTGCATGGTCGGGCGTTAAGCAGATGCGTTGTGCGCCTTATCGCCGGCTGGAAACCTGGGAATGGGATGATGCGCGCGTTGCGTTTAGCGCCGCCGATCTGCACTTGCCCGAATTGGGATTTATGGTGGAAAACAGGGTATTGCAACTAGCATTGTGGCAATGCCTGGCTGAGCAGCAACGGTGTGATATTCGTTGCCCTGCGCAGATACGTAGCATGGATCGCACGCCTGCGATCTGGCAGATCACGTTGGAGAGCGGAGAGACATTGAGTGCGCCTTTGGTTCTCGGCGCGGATGGGGCTAACTCGCGTGTGCGCCAGTGGGCCGGTATTGGCATCAATGGATGGCAATACCGGCAATCGTGTATATTGATTGCCGTGGATACCCAGCAACCTCAACAGGATTGTACCTGGCAGCAGTTTACACCTCAAGGGCCGCGCGCATTTTTGCCGCTATTTGGAGCATGGGGCGCGTTGGCGTGGTATGACAGCCCGCGCCGTATTCGTCAGCTTCAATCACTGCCGTTGCTACACTTGGATAACGCGATTGCAGAAACTTTCCCCGCACGTTTGGGGCCCGTGAAGTCGGTTGCCGTCGGAGCGTTCCCGCTAGTGCGTCATCATGCACAACGCTATGTGGCTGAAGGGATCGCCTTGGTAGGGGATGCCGCCCATACCATTAATCCACTCGCCGGGCAGGGTGTGAATCTCGGCTATCGTGACGTGGGCGCGTTGACTGATATTGTGACTGGTGCCCGGGATGTAGGGGAGTGCTGGTACAGTGAAGACGTTTTGCTGCGTTATCAGCGTCGGCGTAAGGCTGATAATCTGTTAATGCAAAATTGCATTGACTTGTTTTATAACGCATTCAGTAATCGTTTACCGCCGTTGACCTTTGCCCGAAACATGGCATTGCTGGCTGCTGAGCGCGCAGGACATCTTAAAACGCTGGTACTGAAATATGCCAGCGGTGTTAACCTGTTGGTGTGGTGACGATTGTCGATTTCTCAGATGCTCGGGCGCGATTCTGTAAGGTGGCGGTTGTTTATGACGTATTTGTTTCTTTCTCTTGCTATTGTAGCGAAGATGATCGCCACCTCGGCGCTCAAGCTTTCGGATGGCTTTAGTTGTTTAATGCCCAATATCATTACTGTGATCTTTTATGGTGTGTTGTTTTCTATTGCCTTTCTCTGACCATGCGCACGGCACGCTGCCGACAGGCATTATTTATGCCATCTCTGGTCTGGAGTTGGAATTGTACTTGATTTCCACGGTGAACTGGCTATTTTACGGCCAGAAGCTCGATTTGCCTGCGATACTGTGGATTTTTCTGATTATCCTTGGTATAATTCTGACTAACCTGTTTTCCAAGTCGGTTGGCTCATTAAGACGGTATCTTGGATAGGGGAGCAGGAGTGCTCTTCGTTTGTTGATTCCCGGTTTAATGTTCTTGCTATGCTCGTCTCTCTGGTGGTGTTGTCATTGCCAGATAGAGAAGGTAGACCCAATTTGTTAGTAACAAATGTCGCGCTGTGCTGAGATTATCAACCCTTGGTAAGCAAAAAACCCAACTGAAAAGTTGGGTTTTTGTCTGTTTACTGTGCGTTAATGGTGTTAATCAGAACTGCTTTTTATTCTTTAATCGTTAGTATGTGGTTGCATTTCAGGATTATGGTTATGTGGCATACGTCATGTTGAGAGGTAAAGACCTGCCCGGGTTACAGGTGTTGCTGGTTCGGTATTTTGTGGCCTGAACGCGACAATTGTTACTAACAAAGGCGACAATCCTTCGTGTAGGCAGCGTAAGGATAACGATCAGGGTAATCGCATTCCTTAATAACCGGAGCAAACGGATGAGAGCGATTGTAGAATTGGCCATCATCGTTATAAAGGCGCTATTAGCGTTTTATTTTCCTAAAATAATGCCGGAAGTGTAACTAAGACCACCGGGTTATCTCCCGGTGGTCTTTAATCGTTTATTGAATGTTTACTGAATAATGGACAAAAGCAAAAAGGGTGGCAGACGAAAAACGTCGTCTTGTTTCTCGCTGTGTTACCAGCGTTTTTAGCTTGGGGTACGAGGATTCGAACCTCGGAATGGTGGAATCAGAATCCACTGCCTTACCGCTTGGCGATACCCCAAAAATATGGTGGCTACGACGGGAATCGAACCTGTGACCTCAGCATTATGAGTGCTGTGCTCTTACCAGCTGAGCTACGTAGCCAAATAGTGCATCTTATTTTTTCTTTTCAATAAAACTTTTAATTTCAATCATATTAAATAAATTACATGGCTGGGGTACCTGGATTCGAACCAGGGAATGCCGGTATCAAAAACCGGTGCCTTACCGCTTGGCGATACCCCAAATACCCTAACATGCTTTGTTGCTTAATAACTGTGAAGGAATAATGGTGCGGGAGGCGAGACTTGAACTCGCACACCTTTTGGCGCCAGAACCTAAATCTGGTGCGTCTACCAATTTCACCACTCCCGCAAGAAAACGGTGGCTACGACGGGAATCGAACCTGTGACCTCAGCATTATGAGTGCTGTGCTCTTACCAGCTGAGCTACGTAGCCATCTTTATCCGTATCACCTTCATTGGTGTTGCGGGGCGCATTATGTGTAGTTAGCCGAATTGCGTCAACACATTTTTCCCTAAAAATGCCTATGACGGTTCGTTTTTTTGGTTGTGAACAGTATGATAAGAAAAGCGACAATAAAACAGGTTTTCCTGCGATAAAATGAATAAAAACGGGCTCTTTTATGGGCCCGTTTTTATTCAAGGCAATCACCATAAGGCAATAAAGCAATATTCTATAACGGCTACACTCAGTGCGCTGATTGGTGAACGCTAACCGCACGACCTGATGGATCGTCCATCTTTTTGAAGGATTCATCCCATTCGATCGCTTTTGCCGAAGAACAGGCAACAGAAGGGCCTCCAGGCACGCATTCTGCAGCACTTGGTACCGGGAACAGCTCTTCGAAGATTTCACGGTACAAGTAGCCTTCTTTGGACGTTGGCGTGTTGTACGGGAAACGGAAGTGGGCGGTTTCCAATTGCTGATCAGAAACCTGTTTTGCCGCCATCTCTTTCAACTTGTCGATCCAGCTATACCCCACGCCATCAGAGAACTGTTCTTTCTGACGCCAGGCGATGCTGTGTGGCAGGTAGGATTCAAAACATTCACGCAGAATGTGTTTCTCTATTTTCCCGTTGCCGCACATTTTATCTTGAGGATTGATGCGCATTGCCACATCCAAGAATTTTTTATCCAGGAACGGTACACGCGCTTCCACGCCCCAAGCAGACATAGCCTTGTTGGCACGAGCGCAATCGTATTGATGCAGGACGAGCAGTTTACGTACCGTTTCTTCGTGCAGCTCTTTGGGGTTAGGCGCTTTGTGGAAGTACAGGTAACCGCCGAACACTTCATCAGAGCCTTCACCGGATAGCACCATTTTGATGCCAAGCGCTTTGATTTTACGTGACATCAGATACATCGGGGTAGACGCACGAATGGTGGTTACGTCATAGGTTTCGATGTGATAAATCACATCGCGAATGGCATCCAGCCCTTCTTGCACGGTGAAATGAATTTCGTGGTGCACGGTGCCCAAATGATCGGCCACTTCTTGCGCGGCCTTCAGATCTGGTGCACCTTCCAGGCCAACGGCGAAAGAGTGTAGTTGCGGCCACCAGGCTTTGCTGCGCTCGTCGTCTTCCACACGGCGTGTAGCAAATTTCTTGGTGATTGCGGAAATGACGGAAGAGTCCAGACCGCCAGAAAGCAGTACGCCGTAAGGTACATCGGACATCAGGTGGCTTTTCACCGATTCTTCCAATGCTTTACGCAGCGCTTCTTTGTCGGTTACGTTGTCTTTGACTGCATCGTAGTCGAACCAGTCACGACGGTAGTATTCGCGAATTTCGCCGTCTTTGCTCCACAGGTAGCTGCCTGCCGGGAATTCCTTGATGGTGTGGCATACCGGCACCAGCGCTTTCATTTCCGAGGCAACGTACAGGTTGCCGTATTCGTCGTAGCCCATATACAGCGGGATAATGCCCAAATGATCACGACCAATCAGGTAAGCGTCTTTTTTACTGTCATACAGGGCAAAAGCGAACATGCCGCGCAGGTCATTTAAGAATTCCGGCCCTTTTTCCTTGTACAGTGCCAGAATAACTTCGCAGTCAGAACCGGTCTGAAAGGCATAACGGTTGCCGTACTGCTGGCGTAATGCTTGATGGTTATAGATTTCACCGTTGACAGCTAGAATATGAGTGTGTGCCTGGTTGTAGAGCGGTTGGGTACCTGTGTTGACGTCAATGATGGAGAGACGTTCGTGGGCGAAAATCGCTTTTTCATTAGCATAAACACCAGACCAGTCTGGGCCACGATGGTGCATCAGTCGAGACAACTCCAGCGCTTTTTTACGCAATTCAACCGGATCGGTTTTGATATCCAACACACCAAAAATAGAACACATAAAGAACTCCTTCTTGCTCACCTGTCTGAAATGAAATAACCCGGTTATGGCGTCAGCAACCTTGAGTGGGATAATGCCACCATGGTTTGCTTTGTCTTCTGTTGTACTAATGACAATGATTTAGCATCAAAATGCCACTTGAATTCAATATCATTTAATGAAAAATCCTTTTGCATGAATTTTATTCAATACGAAATACTTTATGAAAAAATGACAATCAGTATCGCTATTGAGGGCAAATTTTTGCAGATTTCATAATCCCGCAAACATTCACCATCAAGAGGGCTCCAGTAAATGCTGCAACAGCACACCGTTAAGCATGACGCGCTTTACCAGCGCGAAAGCCCAATGGGGAGAGGTAGTTCAATGTGAAGGCTTCAGTTGGCAGGTGCTGACGCAGCGTTGAATAGCAGGCATCAGAATTTTCTCGGCATCGATGACCTCTATTGCATGCTCGAGCACATCTTGCGTCAGCGTATCAATCACCCCGGTTAGCAGCTTTGCAGATGGCGGTGATGGTGCATCCTTTGCGTGTCAGTTTGCTGCTAACCCTTGTGACAGAAGGCGGCCCAGACGCACGGCGATCGCGTGAAAAGGCCGTGTTTCACAAATGATGGAAATGGCACGCCGTTCGCCGCTAGAGGCCTATTGGTCAACTTCTTTTATCAACCTCGTTTCAACAACTGACGTGTGATTTTCGTGACTCTGGCAGGGTCAAACTGACTAAATTCGGCTATCTGAATCTGGGAAAATGAGGCCTTGTTGATCAATCATATGATTGACAACGGCACTATTTAACTGCTTGACTAGATCAACATTCCCTATTTGTGCTTGTACGCCTGTCGTCATTCTTGAACGCTTGCTTATCTTTTTGTCCTCGTTTTATATCCCACTACCGATGGCCTAAGCGTTTGCTACACGTGTTATCTCGTATAGACACTATTGCCATTCACGAAGGTATGAAGGACGTGGTATCCATCATCAAATACTGTCAGGTTAGCGATTTTTCCACTTTCGATACTGCCTAACCGATCGTCCAGACATATGGCGCGTGCTGGGTAAAGGGTTGCCATGCGCAGCGCCTCATCTAGCGCAATACCTACATGTTTTACGCTGTTCTTGACGGTATCGATCATCGTTAGTGCCGAACCGCTCAGCGTGCCGTTATCATCCATGCACAACCCATCATGGTAGTATATGGTTTTACAGGAAAAAGTGAACCTATCGATATCAGCACCTGCTGGAGCCGTAGCATCGGTGACCAGCACGAGTTTCTTACCTTTGATCCGTTTGCTGTTACGGATATTGGCCCAATCAACGTGCATGCCGTCGGCAATGATGCCGCAGTAGATCTCTGGGGCGTCATAAATAGCGCCCACCAAACCCGGTTCGCGTCCGCTAATATACGGCATGGCATTAAACAGATGTGTGGCAAAGCGAATACCGGCAGCAAACCCGCGTTTCGCTTCCTGCCAGGTGGCATTGGAATGTCCGGCCGAAACCACGATCCCTGCCTGGCTAAGCTGTCGAATCATGGCGGGTGGTACCTTTTCTGGTGCTAGCGTGATTTGGCCAATCACATCCGCATTGGTGCAAAGATAGTCAACCAACTGCTGCTTTGGCGCACGAATCAGACGGGCATCGTGCGTACCTTTTCTCACCACATTCAGCCATGGTCCTTCAATATGCAGGCCGAGTGCCTGATTGGCGTGTGACGTAAGATAAGCGCGCATGGTTTCAACCGCGTGCTTGATAAAGGCATCACTAGAGGTGATAAGCGTGGGGAGAAAACTGGTGCAGCCAGAGCGTTGATTGGCCTGCTGCATGGTTTCTAGCGTGGCGATGGAAATGGCATCAAGGCTGTCATTAAACTGGACGCCACCGCAGCCGTTAAGCTGTAAATCGATAAAGCCGGGGGCCACCGAGGCACCATTCAGATCGTGACGTAGCAGGGTGTCTGGAAGATCAGATTCGGGACACACGCTTTCGATTGTGTCATCCTTAATAAGGATAGCATGGTCATCCAGTATTTGATACCCGGTATAGATACGACAATGGGTTAACGCATACATCTTGAACTCCCGACTTACAGATTAAAGACTGATAATGCTTTCAGCTTCCAACTCATTGAAGTGTTTTAAGGTTTTTACTTTCAACTCCATGGTAGAGGGCTCATCGCAAACAATGATTGACTTGGCATGCAGTTGCAGACAACTTATAGTCCATATGTGATTTACATTGCCCTCTACGGCTGCCTGTAACGCTTGGGCCTTGTTACGGCCAGACACCAAAATCATTACTTCCTCAGCATCTAACAGGGTGCCGACGCCGACGGTAAGCGCATATTTGGGAACCTGAGACACATCACCCTCGAAGAAACGGGAATTAGCAGTGCGGGTCTCTTCGGTCAACGTCTTGATACGCGTCCGAGAGGCTAAGGATGAGGCGGATTCATTAAACGCAATGTGCCCGTCATTACCTACTCCCCCCATAAACAGGTGAATCTTGCCATAGGAGGCCATTTTATCTTCATAGCGTTGGCATTCGGCCACCACATCTGGAGCGTTACCGTTCAAAAGGTTAATATTTTCCTGCCTAATATCAACGTGATTGAAGAAACTCTCATACATGAAGGTGTGATAACTTTGCGGATGTAGGGCTGGCAGACCGACATATTCATCCATATTAAATGTCACCACGTTCTTAAAACTGACTAATCCCCCGTTATGCATCACGATAAGCGATTTATATGCTTCTAGCGGTGAGCTGCCTGTTGGCAGGCCTAACACAAAAGGGCGCTCAGCGCTAGGATTAAAGGCATTGATGCGCTGCACAATGTGTCGCGCCGCCCATTTTCCTACCTGCTCTGATGTGGTTACGGGAATAAGTCTCATACATAAATATCCGGATAAGCGTTCTAAAACCAGTGAACCGATTTACTACTGCCTGGATGATAAAGATAGGTCATTAGTTAGTCTAGTCTATTTTTATCTTGAAATAAGATCGGGCGGATTGATAAGTATAATGATTTAATATGCGGATGTTTTGCACGATATGTCAAAAACATCAGGGTTTAATTTGCGTGAAGAATTATTTTTACACTTCAAGTACAAGCCGCCTGGTATGGGATGGCTGCTGTGAATGAGTTTAACGGGCAGAGAGAGGATAATGTGAGTGTGCTTCTTAGCTATTTACAAAGGGTAGGCAGAGCGCTGATGGTGCCAGTGGCGATGTTGCCAGCCGCAGCGATTCTCGTGGGGATAGGGTACTGGATCGATCCAAATGGTTGGGGGAGTGAGAGTGCGCTGGCAGCGTTGCTGATCAAATCCGGTGCTGCAATCATTGAAAACATGGGAGTGCTGTTTGCAGTAGGTATCGCTTATGGTATGTCCAAGGATAAAAATGGGGCGGCAGCGTTAACCGGGTTAGTCGGTTTTCTGGTGCTGACCACATTGTGTTCTCCCGCAGTGGTTTCAATGATCCAGCATATCCCGCTGGCAGAAGTGTCTGCGGCATTTAGCAAAATCCAAAACCAGTTTATTGGTATTCTGATCGGTATTATTTCAGCTGAACTCTACAACCGTTACAGTCATGCCAAATTGCCAGAAGCATTCTCGTTTTTTAGCGGGCGTCGGCTGGTACCGATCTTGACCTCGTTTCTGATGATCGTTGTTGCTTTTATTTTAATGTATGTCTGGCCAGTGATTTTTAGTGCATTGGTCACGCTGGGCGAGCATATACAGCAGTTTGGTTCGGTGGGGGCGGGCGTGTACGCGTTCTTCAACCGCCTGCTTATTCCTGTTGGGTTGCACCACGCGTTGAACTCGGTATTTTGGTTTGATGTAGTGGGTATTAACGATATTCCAAATTTCCTGGGCGGGCAGCAGTCCATTGATGCAGGTAAAGCGGTTGTTGGTATCACTGGGCGCTATCAGGCGGGGTTCTTCCCCATCATGATGTTTGGTTTACCGGGTGCGGCATTAGCGATTTATCACTGTTCGCGTCCAGAAAACAAAAGCAAAGTGGCTGGAATTATGATGGCCGCCGCGTTTGCCGCTTTCTTTACCGGGATCACCGAGCCGCTTGAGTTTTCGTTTATGTTAGTAGCGCCCGTTCTGTATGTGTTGCATGCCGTGTTGACCGGGATCTCGGTGTTTATTGCCGCAAGTATGCATTGGATTGCGGGTTTCAGTTTTAGCGCCGGGTTGGTCGATATGGCACTCTCTTCACGTAATCCGCTGGCAACCCAGTGGTATATGCTGATTCCACAAGGGCTGGTGTTCTTTGTTATTTACTATGCGACGTTCCGTTTTACCATCAAACGTTTCAGCTTGCTAACACCGGTGCGCGAACAGCCGTTTGACGGCAGCGAGGCGGATGGTTTTACGTTAAATCAAAGTGTTGCCGAAAAGAAGGTGAATGATACGACCTCTCTAGCTCATGGATATTTGGCGGCGATGGGCGGTAAAGCCAATCTGGTTGGGATCGATGCGTGTATCACACGTCTGCGACTGAATGTGGTGGATTCTGCGCAAGTGGATGAGGCTCTGGCAAAACACTTGGGAGCGGCGGGGGTTATCCGCTTGAATAAACAGAATGTGCAAATTGTCGTGGGGACGCAGGCAGAAGCGATCGCTACGGCCTTAAAGCAAATCCAAAACGGGCAGTAATCATTGTATTGTCAGCGTTAAATGGTGCGGCGTGGGGAAATCTTCACGCTGTATTTTTACCGTTGGTACTAAAGGATGCTTGCTTTCGGTTACCTCATGCGTAATTATCAGCAGTTTTGCTTCTTTCTGTATATTTCATAAGATTTAGTGCAAGTAACAGTTGTGTCCTGCCGTAGCTTGTTGGATCATTACGGGCTGTATGTCGTTTTGCATCGAGGAATTAAGCATGAGTGAGGCAGAAGCTCGCCCAACCAATTTTATCCGCCAGATCATTGATGAATATCTGGCGTCTGGAAAACACAGCCTGGTACAAACCCGTTTTCCGCCGGAACCCAATGGCTACTTGCATATTGGTCATGCTAAGTCCATTTGCCTCAATTTCGGAGTGGCGAAAGATTACAACGGTCAGTGTAATCTGCGTTTTGATGATACCAACCCGGTGAAAGAGGATATCGAGTACGTCGAGTCCATCAAGCAGGATGTGCAATGGTTGGGGTTTTCCTGGAGCGGAGAGATTCGCTATTCTTCTGATTATTTTGGCCAGATGTATCTGTATGCAGTCGAGCTGATCAGTAAAGGGCTAGCCTATGTGGATGAACTCTCTCCTGAGCAGATCCGCGAATACCGTGGCACGCTGACTTCCCCCGGTAAAAATAGTCCTTACCGCGATCGCAGCGTTCAGGAAAACTTGAACCTGTTTGAAAAAATGCGTAATGGTGGATTTGCTGAGGGCACTGCGTGTCTGCGTGCCAAGATAGACATGTCATCACCGTTCATCGTGATGCGCGATCCAGTGCTGTACCGAATTAAATTCGCCGAACATCACCAGACCGGGAAAAAGTGGTGTATTTATCCCATGTACGATTTCACGCATTGTATTTCTGATGCGTTGGAAGGGGTTACGCACTCACTGTGCACGCTGGAGTTCCAGGATAACCGTCGCCTGTATGATTGGGTGTTGGACAACATCACCATTCATTGCCATCCGCGCCAGTATGAATTCTCGCGCTTGAACTTGGAATATGCGGTGATGTCCAAACGCAAACTGAATCAGTTGGTGACGGAGAAAGTGGTTGAAGGGTGGGACGATCCTCGGATGCCAACCATTTCCGGCCTGCGTCGCCGTGGTTACACTGCCGCTTCCATGCGCGAATTTTGTCGTCGTATCGGTGTGACCAAGCAGGACAATAATGTCGAAATGGCGGCGTTGGAATCCTGTATTCGTGACGATCTTAATGAGCATGCGCCGCGCGCCATGGCAGTGTTGGAACCGATAAAAGTGATTATCGAGAATCTGCCAGAAGGCCACGAAGAGTGGGTTTCGATGCCGAATCATCCGAATAACCCGGAAATGGGGACGCGGCAGGTGCCATTCAGCCGCGAGATTTATATCGATCGTGCCGATTTCCGTGAAGAAGCTAACAAACAGTACAAGCGTCTGGTGCTGGGTAAAGAAGTGCGCTTGCGAAATGCGTATATCATAAAGGCGGAATGTGTTGAGAAAAATGAACAGGGCGTTATCACTGCGCTGTATTGCACCTATTATGTTGAAACCTTGAGTAAAGATCCGGCTGACGGGCGTAAAGTAAAGGGCGTTATCCATTGGGTCTCCGCCGCACATGCGTTGCCGGCTGAATTCCGCCTTTACGATCGCCTGTTTAGCGTGCCAAACCCAGGTGCTGCGGATGACTTTCTTGCAACGATTAACCCGGATTCGCTAAAAGTGATTCAGGGTTTTGTTGAACCGAGTTTGGTAAAGGCTGAAGTGGAAAAAGCCTATCAGTTTGAACGCGCAGGATATTTTTGTGCCGATCGCCGTTATTCAAGCGAAACACATCTGGTGTTTAATCGTACGGTAGGTCTACGTGATACGTGGATGTTGGCTAAAATGGGTGTTTGACTGAAATAAAAACCGCCCGAAGGCGGTTTTTATTTCAGTCAAAAAACTGGCTTATTTTGGATCGTGAAGCGTTTCTTCTTCACGGCAGTCGCCTGTACTGCAATGGCCATACAAGTACAAACTGTGGTTAGTTAGTTTAATACCGTGTCTGTCTGCGATTTCGCGCTGACGCGCTTCGATAGATTCATCACGGAATTCAATAACGCGTCCGCAATCCAGACAAATAAGATGGTCATGGTGGTGTTGTTGTGTCAGTTCGAACACTGACTTACCACCTTCAAAATTATGACGGGTGACAATACCGGCATCATCAAACTGGTTAAGCACGCGATAAACAGTCGCGAGACCGATCTCTTCGCCCATATCTATCAGTTTTTTATACAAATCTTCCGCGCTGACATGATGAAACTCCGGATCCTGCAACACTTCTAGAATCTTCAGTCTTGGCAGAGTAACTTTCAAGCCGGCCTTCTTTAATGCGGTGTTATTGTCAGTCATACGGGTTTAGTCCTGTTACTTTCTCATCGATGGGGCAATTAAGCAATTGACATTGGTCGGCTCAAAAATCGTAATAACTTCTCAAATATAGAACCTCGCATTAAAAATGAAAACCATAAGATGTTAATAACACTGTCTCCATAAAGAAAGTGTGCACTCGTGCGCGCAATCTCTTGTTGTAAAATGGAAAAAATTGATAAATGTACAAAACCGATGGGTACCATTATACAAGCTTGTACCTGGAAGTTAAAAAATATTTCTATTAATTTAATCGATTTTATCTTTTAATAAAGCCCTGATATTGCTATCAAGGCTTCTGCGTAAAACAGGGGCGATTAACTTACGAGCGCTTTCAGGTTAAGCTCTTTGCTGATTTGTTTGACCCAGGCATTCACGCGTTCACTGGTCAGTTCAGGTTGACGATCTTCATCAATAGCCAGACCGATGAAATGGTTATCGTCTGCCAGCCCTTTAGACGCTTCGAAATAGTAACCTTCGGTTGACCAGTTGCCAACAATCGTTGCCCCGCGTGGTTCAATAATGTCGCGAAGAGTTCCCATCGCGTCACAAAAGTATTCTGCGTAATCTTCTTGGTCGCCACAGCCAAATAAAGCAACTATTTTTCCATTAAAATCAATTTCTTCTAATGTCAGAAAAAAATCGTCCCAATCACACTGGGCCTCACCATAGTACCAGGTTGGAATACCAAACAGCAAAATATCAAACGCTTCGATATATTCTTTGCTGCTCTTGGCGATGTCATGAACCTCTGCAACATCACTGCCCAGCTGCTGTTGAATTGTCTTGGCAATGTTTTCGGTATTGCCGGTGTCACTGCCAAAGAAAATGCCTATAAGTGCCATGGATAAAATATCCTCTTTATTCTTAATGGTATGGTGCAGTTTATCACCTACATATCAGGTAATAATATCAGACACTGGGGGTGGGAGAAACTTGTATCTTTTCCCTGGCGCAAAGCAGAAATAACCTCTATTAAAAGGGTATTTATCCAGTAGTTTATTTTCGTCATTTCACCATTTTTAATTACTTTAGCGTTGGTATTGTTAGTACTTGTTTCAATATATAATTAAAAATTATAACTAATTACTGGTTATTAGTGGCAGCGTGCTGTAGATCACGAAGGGAAAATACTAAATTTCTTTTAATATTGACGATAAAAGTAGCAAGTTCGCCATGTGCTTGGCGGCGTAAAGCATCGCACGTTTTCCCATTTTAGGGATTATTTCAAACCTAATGATTTTTTAAAAAAATAACCCTACCGCACGTTATTTTATATCTGGAGCTTGCTTATGCAATTTTTGAGAAACATCGCCATCAGAACGGCAATGTTATGGGTCTTAGGGGTTTCTATGTACTTTTTGGGGTGGTGATTCCATCTACATCATTTTTTCTTCAAGGAGAAGACCACTACCTTACTGGTTCATAAAATGAATTTAGTCAATCAGGGCAACGATCAATATTTTCGCGTGGTAACCCGTTTGGCGCGGGTAGTGGATTGGCGTTGTAGTGCTAAACACACTGGATAATAGAGCAGGTGTCAGCATTGACGGCATTGAATAATCTTAAATCCGACTGTCCCACTTTAGTCGCATCGATCACAAGGGTTGGATGCCGTGCTGGCTGAAACAGTGGTGCGTGATTGGGGCAACCTGATTACTCAAGGCGTTAATCCAATGTTTCAAAAAGCGCAGGCCAATTCCTTGGATGAATATCAACGCTATGCCAAGAAAACGGTGCCAGCGCTCAGTCGTAAATTCGGAGTCTTAGTCAACGCTTTTAATAAGGCAGGTTATGATAAATTCGCCGCAGCTGGCGCATGCTTTCAGCAAATTACCGCTATTGACAAAAATATTTTGCTGACGGGACTGGTCGTCGGATCGTTGCCCTGTTTTTCGCCGATCGCTATCTCGCGGCCTGTTTAGTTAAACTACTCGATGCGTTGCGCGAACACTTCAGTGCTATCGCCTCTGGACAACTCGGCAAACCGATTCATGATTTTGGTCATAACTGCGTGGGGCGTTTGTTACCTCTATTATTACGGGATATGCAAACCAGTCTGGCGACGACAGCTAGTACGATTCGCTCCAGCATGGATACCATCTATATTAGCGCCTCCGAGATCGCTTCTGGTAATAACGACCTATCATCGCGTATTGAACATCAGGCTTCTGCACTGGAAGATACAGCGGCCAGCATGAAGCAGTTGACGGCAACCATTAAACAGAATGCAGAAAACGCCAATCACGCGACTCAGTTGGAATTACAAGCGTCTAATACGGCGGGAAAAGGAGGCGAGATCGTCGATAACGTGGTGAAAACCATGGCGGAGAGTTCGGGAAGCTCAAAACGTATAGCTAAGATCACCACGGTGATTAATATGATGGACATCATGGGGAAAATTGCCTCGGCTTTCCGTGACCAAAGCAAGGGGATTGCACAGGTTGGAGAAGCTATGGCGGAAATGGACAGTGTGACGAAGCAGAATGCGGCACTGGTGGAGCAGGCTGTAGTGCTGAACCCGACTGTAGCGGTGTTCCAACTGTCTGAATCTTTCGTGCCCGTGGCCGCCACTGCTGCTGCGGCGCCAGTTGCCGCCTTGGCGTGTGCTGGCAGTGGCATAGCAACAAAAAAGGCATTGCTACCGGGAAACGATAACTAGGAACAATTTTAACTGATCGGTCTATCCATCAATGTCGTTACCAGGGAGGGAAACAGGGCGTCATGGATGACGTCAGAAATTAAGGTATCAGGATGAAAGGTCTTTGCCCGCCAGTTGCGCTAGCAATATGCGTTCAATGAGTTCATTATAGCTGATGTTCTGCATTTCAGCCAGGCTATTGAGTGCTTCCACGGCTTCCTCATTAATTTTCAATTCAATGCTACGCAAGCCTCTCACTTTGTCACGACGCAATTGATTGCGCATTCTTAGTGCGAAGCTGTTCGTCGCGTGAAAGAGGGTTGATTTTAGGACGACCAGACCGATGTTCATCCGCGAACAGATCCAACGTGGTACGGTCCGTTTGTTCTTTTGCCATAGGTAGTGCTGCTGCAAGGAAGTCTGACCAAAAAATGCACGTCTCGATTAAGCGTGACATTGTGGCGACGCAGTTGGTAATCCACTGGCGAAATATCGATGTCGACGATCTTCTCAATACGGTCAGGGATCTGTGCAATTAACACCATGGAGGTTTTCCTCCAATGGTAACTGTAGGATCCACGATATGAAATATACCCCTGACGAGATGCGTTTAGAACCTCATGAATTCTGGATGCTGTATGCACGCCAGCGTAAAGTAGCGGTTAATTTCGACTATAAAAAATCGCCTTACAAATTGAATCGCCATAAGGAGAAGATAAGAGTGAGGTAACGCCAAAGGAAACATGAGGGATATGTCTTGGATGTGCAGAAACAAAAAACCGGCCAGAGCCTGTTTTTCTTACAACGAGAAAAACAGATGTCTACGCAAGCAATAATTACAGTGCGTTGATCTGAGCAGCCAGGTTTGCTTTATGACGAGATGCTTTGTTCTTATGGATCAGACCTTTGTTAGCCTGACGATCCACAATCGGTTGCATGTCGTTAAACGCTTTTTGTGCAACTTCTTTATCGCCAGTAGCGATCGCAGAGTATACTTTCTTGATGAAAGTACGCATCATGGAACGACGGCTAGCGTTGTGCTTGCGACGCTTCTCAGACTGTACGGCGCGTTTCTTAGCTGATTTAATATTAGCCAAAGTCCAACTCCCAAATATATTCTATTGAGGACAATTCAAAGGCTGAGGAATATACCCGTTTAGCCTTCGTCTGTCAATGAATTTGTGCAAATAAGCACTGTTTGTACGCCAACGCTTGTTATGTTTTGATAGCGCAGGATTTTAACAGCTTCGCGCTCGGGAATACAGCGTTTCCCGACAGAAATTCGCGTTTATCTGACGAACTTTTGATAAGGAAAGAGGAGTTTTTGCTCATGCTAAACAACGCCATAGGGGAAATACATGGCAAGATAGGTAGGCACTGCCGAACAATTGCGTGACAAAAGGCGTGAATCGATCATTAACCTTAACCGCTGTACAAGGTATAATCCGTGGATTTCCATATCGTTAACCAAACTGTTTCTGAGTCGCCATGCAGCTAATCCGCGGTATACAAAATCTCCGGGCACACCATTATGGTTGTGTGCTCACCATCGGTAATTTTGACGGTGTACACCGTGGGCATCAAATGCTGCTTGAACGACTAAAGCAGGAGGGGCTGGCGCGTGATTTGACGGTGATGGTGATGACTTTCGAACCACAGCCGCTCGAACTGTTTGCTGCCGATCAGGCGCCTGCACGGCTTACCCAGCTGCGGGATAAGGTGAATTATCTGGCGCTCGCAGGCGTTGACACACTGTTGTGCGTTAAGTTTGATGCAGCGTTCGCTGCACACAATGCTCAAGACTTTGTGCGCCACCTTTTGGTGGAAAAACTGGGTGTGAAATTTCTTGTTGTTGGGGATGACTTCCGCTTCGGGGCTGGTCGTAGCGGTGACTTCCTGTTATTGCAAGAGGCGGGGCAGGCCCATGGCTTTGAAGTTATCAGCACGGCGACATTCTGCAATAGCGGTAGGCGCATAAGCAGTACTGCAGTACGTGATGCCTTGCTGCATGACGATCTGCCGCTAGCTCAAGAATTGTTGGGCCACCCTTACACGATTTCCGGGCGCGTGGTACATGGTAAAGCGCTAGGTAGAACGTTAGGATTTCCGACCGCGAATTTACTAATAAAACGCCAGGTATCACCAGTTAGTGGGGTGTATACTATTGAAGTCTACGGCCTGGGCCCGACGCCGTTTCCAGGCGTCGCTAATATCGGCACCCGGCCAACGGTAGACGGCGATAAAAGCCAGCAGTTGGAAGTACACCTGCTGGATGTCGACATGGATCTGTATGGGCGTCATATAGAAGTGGCGCTGTGTAAGAAAATACGAAATGAGCGGCGGTTTGCGTCGTTAGAGGCATTGACGCAGCAAATTGCCGAGGATGTGGTGACAGCCCGGACGTTTTTCGGGTTAGCAGCACCGGTGTAATATTCATACCCCAAGATATGGCCAAAACTAAATCGAGAATCTAATGATTGATTACAAAACTACCCTGAATTTGCCGGAAACAGGGTTCCCGATGCGCGGAGATCTGGCCAAGCGTGAACCTGACATGCTGAAACGTTGGTATGAACATGATTTGTATAGAATTATTCGTCAGGCGAAAAAGGGCAAGAAAACCTTCATTCTGCATGACGGCCCTCCGTATGCGAATGGCAAAATTCACATTGGTCACTCAGTTAACAAGATTCTGAAAGATATTATTGTCAAATCCAAAGGGCTGACCGGTTATGATTCGCCGTACGTGCCGGGATGGGACTGCCACGGTCTGCCTATTGAACTGAAAGTCGAGCAACTGATTGGCAAGCCGGGCGAGAAGGTGAGCGCGGCAGAATTTCGTCAGGCATGCCGCAAGTATGCGGCAGAGCAGGTTGAAGGGCAGAAGAAAGATTTTATCCGCCTCGGAGTGCTGGGCGATTGGGATCGTCCGTATCTGACTATGGATTTCAATACCGAGGCGAATATCATCCGCGTTCTCGGCAAGATCATCGACAATGGGCACCTGCACAAAGGGGCTAAGCCGGTGCACTGGTGTGCCGATTGCGGTTCTGCGCTGGCAGAAGCTGAGGTGGAGTATTACGACAAAACCTCTCCGTCTATTGATGTGGCTTTTACTGCTGTCGATGCGGCAACTGTTGCGGCGAAATTCGGTGTCACTGCCGTGGCAAGATCGATTGCACTGGTTATCTGGACCACTACCCCGTGGACACTGCCAGCGAACCGTGCGATCTCGCTAAATGCTGATTTCGTTTACCAACTCGTACAGATCGAGGGTAAAGCACTGATCCTGGCTGCTGAGCTGGTGGATAGCGTGATGGCGCGCCTGGGCGTAACCAACTGGACCGTGCTGGGCGATTGCAGGGGTTCCTATCTTGAACTGTTGCGTTTCAAGCACCCGTTCCTGAATTTCGATGTGCCTGTGATTCTGGGCGACCACGTCATGCTGGATGTTGGTACCGGTGCGGTGCATACCGCGGGCGGTCACGGCCCTGATGATTACGTCATCAGCCAGAAATACCAGCTCGAAATCGCCAATCCAGTGGGGCTGAATGGCTGTTACCTGCCGGGTACGCACCAGAATCTGGACGGCAAGCTCGTCTTCAAAGGCAATGACCTCATCGTTGACATGCTGCGTGAAAATGGCGCGTTGCTGCATGTGGAAAAACTGCAACACAGCTATCCGTGCTGCTGGCGTCACAAGTCGCCAATCATCTTCCGTGCTACGTCGCAGTGGTTCGTCAGCATGGATCAAAAAGGGCTACGTCAGCAGTCGCTGTCTGAAATCAAATTTGTACAATGGATCCCGGATTGGGGTCAGGTGCGCATCGAGTCCATGGTTGCCAACCGCCCAGACTGGTGTATCTCGCGCCAGCGTACCTGGGGCGTACCAATGTCTCTATTTGTTCATAAAGAGACCGAAGATCTGCACCCTCGTACACCGGAGCTGATCGAAGCGGTGGCTAAACGCGTTGAGCAGGACGGTATCCAGGCATGGTGGGATCTCGATCCGGCCGATTTGCTTGGCGATGATGCTGCCAATTATGTCAAAGTGCTGGACACGCTGGATGTGTGGTTCGATTCCGGATCGACCTACGCCCAAGTGGTGGATGTGCGTCCCGAATTTGCAGGGCATGCAGCCGATATGTATCTGGAAGGCTATGACCAGCATCGCGGCTGGTTCATGTCCTCGCTGATGATCTCTACGGCGATCAAGGGTAAAGCCCCGTATCGTCAGGTGCTGACTCACGGCTTCATCGTCGATGGTCAGGGCCGCAAAATGTCCAAATCCATCGGCAACACCATTGCGCCGCAGGACGTGATGGACAAGCTTGGCGCGGATATTCTGCGTCTGTGGATCGGATCCATTGACTATTCCGGCGAGATCACGGTGTCCGATGAAATCCTAAAACGTTCTGCCGATGCTTATCGCCGCATCCGTAATACCGCACGTTTCCTACTGGCAAACCTGAACGGGTTTGATCTGGCCTTGCACAGTGTGAAGCCGGAAGAGATGGTCGTGCTGGATCGTTGGGCGGTAGGCTGCGCGCAAACCGTACAACAAGAGATCGTTGAAGCGTACGAAGGCTATAACTTTCACCGTGTGGTGCAACGCCTGATGCAGTTCTGCTCCATCGAAATGGGCTCGTTCTATCTGGATATCATCAAGGATCGCCAATACACCGCCAAGCACGACAGCGTGGCGCGCCGTAGCTGCCAGACCGCGCTGTTTCACATTGCAGAAGCGCTGGTTCGCTGGATGGCGCCGATCATGTCCTTCACCGCCGATGAAGTCTGGGGCTACTTGCCGGGTAAACGCGCACAGTACGTGTTTACCGAAGAGTGGTATGACGGCTTGTTCGGGCTGGCGGGAGAGGAAACCCTGAACGATGCGTTCTGGGCCGACATCTTGAAAGTGCGTGCCGAAGTGAACAAGGTGATTGAGAAAGCACGTAACGACAAGCGCATTGCTGGTTCGTTGGAAGCGGCGATAACGCTGTATGCCGATGTTCATCTATCTCAGAAGCTGGGGCGTCTGCAACAGGAGTTGCATTTTGCACTGCTGACCTCCATGGCGCGGGTTGAACGCTATGAAGATGCTCCCGCGGATGCGCAGGCGAGTGAGCTCTCTGGCCTGAAAATTGCCTTAAGCAAAGCGGGTGGACACAAGTGCCCGCGTTGCTGGCACTATGAGTCCGATATCGGTGTGGATTCTGCATACACAGAGGTATGTGGACGCTGTGCCAAGAATGTGGGCGGTAATGGCGAAGAGCGTAAATTTGTCTGATGAATAAATCGATCTGTTCAAGCGGGTTACGCTGGTTGTGGGTGGTGCTGGTAGTGTTGGCGGTGGATCTTGGCGTTAAATACTGTGTGCTGGCGAATTTTGAACTGGCTGAAACTTTGGCGCTGTTTCCATCGTTAAACCTGCACTATGCCCGTAACTACGGTGCAGCGTTTAGCTTCCTTGCGGATAAAGGTGGCTGGCAGCGCTGGTTCTTTACCGGTATCGCCATCATGATCGTAGTAGCGCTGCTGGTGGTAATGTACCGCAATCGCGCCGATCAGAAGCTGAGCAATATCGCATATGCGCTGATTATCGGCGGTGCGCTGGGAAACCTGTTTGACAGAACATGGCACGGCTTTGTGGTCGATTACATTGCCTTCTATGTCGGCAACTGGCACTTCGCGACGTTCAATCTGGCGGACACGGCTATCTGTATTGGGGCAGGTTTGGTAGTACTGGAAGGCTTTCTGGCACCTCACGACGCCTCAGCCAAGCCGAAGGGGCAGGCATGACGCAAGGCGTACAGAAAGCCCTGTCGCGCAGGAGGTTAAGCGTGCACATCTTACTGGCTAACCCACGTGGTTTCTGCGCAGGTGTCGATCGCGCAATCAGCATTGTCGAGCGTGCTCTGGAAATTTATGGCACGCCGATTTATGTGCGCCACGAAGTGGTGCATAACCGCTACGTTGTGGATGGCTTGCGTGACCGCGGTGCGATCTTTATTGAAGAGATTTCCGAAGTGCCTGATGGCGCAATCCTGATTTTTTCTGCGCACGGCGTATCTCAGGCTGTAAGGGCGGAGGCGAAGAATCGCGATCTGACTGTCTTTGATGCCACTTGCCCGTTGGTGACCAAAGTCCATATGGAGGTGGCGCGCGCCAGCCGTAAAGGGATAGAAGCTATCCTGATCGGTCATGCGGGACACCCTGAAGTAGAAGGCACCATGGGGCAGTACAGTAACAACTATGGCGGCATGTATCTGGTGGAGTCGCCGGAAGATGTATGGAATTTGCAGGTTAAAGATGATGATAATCTCTGCTTTATGACGCAAACCACCCTGTCGGTGGATGATACCTCTTCGGTAATCGATGCGCTGCGTAAGCGTTTCCCACAAATTATCAGCCCACGTAAAAACGATATCTGTTACGCCACCACGAACCGTCAGGAAGCGGTGTGTTATCTGGCGAAGCGTGCCAACGTGGTGCTAGTGGTGGGGTCGAAAAACTCTTCTAATTCCAATCGTTTGGAAGAACTTGCTCAGCGTGCCGGCATTCCCGCTTACCTTATCGATTCTGCGAACGATATTCAGGAGCGCTGGCTCACGGATGTGGCGTGTGTCGGTGTAACGGCGGGTGCTTCTGCACCGAACATTCTAGTTCAACAGGTGATTGAACGCCTTAAATCCTTCGGGGGGAAAGTCACGCTCGAGCTGGAAGGCCGTGAAGAGAACATTGTTTTTGAAGTACCAAAAGAACTGCGCGTGGAAGTAAAGCAGATCGATTGATACTGGCATGAGGTTGAGTAAAAATAGCAGGGTGTTATTCCTGCTATTTTTATCTGAATTATCCCCTTTTCGAATGCATAAAATTGCATGATTATGCGTTGTCTATTTGGCGGGATTTATCTGTCAGCGTGTAGTGAATGCCTTCTTACGGATAGCTTTTACTGATTATTCTCCCTTTTTGTCAGAAATTTCTAATCCTGTGTGAAATCCGCTGGCAGCCATCGCGTTGGCCCGATAATCTGAGAACGTTTTACGGCGCAAGTGAAAAAAGAGATAACGATGAAGGATGCAATACATGTAGTGATTGCCGGTGCCGGTGGTCGAATGGGGCGTCAACTTATCCAGGCTGTTTCGCAGATGGAGGGGGCTGTACTCGGTGCGGCGCTAGAGCGTGAGGGCTCATCGTTGGTTGGCGTTGATGCCGGAGAACTGGCCGGACTGGGCACTCTGGGCGTTATTGTACAGGATTCGCTGGATGCAGTACGTGATGATTTTGATATCTTTATCGATTTCACGCGCCCGGAAGGCACATTGGCGCATCTGTCATTCTGCCGACAGCATGGCAAGGGGATGATTATCGGTACCACGGGTTTTGATTATGTAGGCAAAGCGGCTATCATCGCAGCTGCACAAGAGATTGGCATTGTTTTTGCTGCCAACTTTAGTGTGGGTGTCAACGTGATGCTAAAATTGCTGGAGAAAGCGGCCACGGTGATGGGTGACTACACGGATATCGAGATCCTGGAAGCGCACCACCGCCATAAAGTGGACGCTCCGTCTGGGACGGCGTTAGCCATGGGGGAAGCCATTGCGGGCGCATTAGGGCGCGATCTGAAAACCTGCGCGGTCTATGCGCGTGAGGGCCACACCGGTGAACGTGAGCATAACAGTATCGGTTTTTCCAGCTTGCGTGCCGGAGATATCGTTGGTGAGCACACCGCAATATTTGCAGATGTTGGTGAGCGCATTGAGATTAGCCATAAGGCTTCCAGCCGTATGACCTTTGCTAATGGTGCGGTTCGTTCTGCAATTTGGTTGAAAGATAAAAAATCAGGTCTTTTCGATATGATCGATGTGCTTTATCTTAATGATCTTTGATTTTTCTATTAATTAATTGAATTTAATTTATTGTTTTACATATTATTTTAATTAAATAAATTTAATAATTTTATTGTATTGTAATTGATATAAATTTTATTTTTTCTCCTTTGTAAAGGTTTTGATGGAGTTTGTTTAACCATTCATTGCCTTGTCAGGCATCTACTGGGAAAATATTTCCTTCTGGCTAATAATATCACCAGGCAACCGTTTACTTTTCCTTTTTGATGGCTGTTTTTGTAGCTGTGGTAAGTCAATGACGCTGTAAGCCATAAAAAATGGAGAAAATAGCGGTTAAAGTGGTCAAACTGAATGACCATCATAAAAATGCGCGCAATTTGCTAAAAGTTTACCGAAAAGGTAATTTTTGCATTGATTTAAAGTGGCTAATATGAATTCAGATAACATGATTGTTTATTCCTTGGACGGTATTTGATTAAGTCAGCGCTATTGGTTCTGGAAGACGGAAGCTAATTCCACAGTAGTACCATTGGGCAAAAGGAACGGCAGTGGGGAAGTAGTCTTCAATACGTCGATGACCGATCATCAAGAAATTCTTACTGATCCTTCCTATTCCCGCCAGATTGTCAACTCTCACTTATCTCCATATTGGTAATGTCGGCACTAATGCCAGCGACGAAGAATCCCCTCTGTTCATGCTTAAGACCTGGTGGTTATTCGCGATCTTCCTCTAATTGCCAGCAACTACCATAATAAAAAGAGCCTCTTGGATTATCTGAAACGCAATAACATCGTTGCTATCGCCGATATCGATACGCGTAAGCTTGACTCGCTTGCTACGTGAGAAAGGAGCGCAAAATGGCTGCATTATTGCCGAGGATGCGCCGGATGTGGCACTGGCATTGGAAACGCCAAAACGTTCCCTGGCCTGAAAGGCATGGATCTGGCAAAAGAAGTTACAACGCAGGAACGTTATGGCTGGACACAAGGTAGTTGGACGTTGACCGGCGACCTGGCTGCTGCCATAGCGGAAAGTAAATTGCCTTACCACGTAGTAGCTTACGACTACGGCGTGAAGCGCAACATTCTGCGTATGCTGGTCGATCGTGGCTGCCGTTTGACGGTTGCGCCTGCCTAGACCTCCACTGAAGACATGCTCAAACTGAATCCGGACGGTATCTTCCTTTCCAACGGCCCTGGCGACCCGGAACCGTGTGACTACGCCATCAAGGCAGTCAAAGCCTTCCTGAAGACCGATATTCCAGTATTTGGCATCTCTTCCTGGGTCACCAACTGTTGATGCTGGCAAGCGATGCTAAAACGGTCGAAATGAAATTTGGTCACTATGGTGGTAACCACCCGGTAAAAATCTGGATGCTGACTGTGTGATGATCACCGCGCAGAACCACGGTTTTGCGGTGGATGAAAACTCACTGCTGCCTGCGACGCTGCGCCAGACGCATAAATCGCTATTTGACGGCTTCATTTGACGGCTTCCTGAAAGGGATTCTTATATCACGGATAAAGCGGCATTCAGCTTCCATGGATACCCGGAAGCAAACCCTGGTCCGCACGACGTGGCCCCTTTGTTCGATCACTTTATTGAACTGATTTAATCTTATCGTGCCAATGGTAAATAATCTGGAGCAGAAAAATGGAAAAACATACTGATAATTAAAAGCATCCTGATCCTTGATGCCGCCCCGATCGTTATCGATCAGGCTTGTGAATTCGATTACTCTGGTGCGCAGGTGTGTAAAGCGTTACGTGAAGAGGATTATCGTGTCATTCTGATGAACGCTAACCTGGCGACTATCATGATCGATCTGGAAATGGACGATGCGGCGTATATCAAGCCGAACTACTGGGAAGTGGTGCATAAAATCATCGAAAAGAGCGTCCTGATGTGGTGCTGCCGACCATGGGGTCAGACAGCGCTGAACTGTGCGCTCGAGCTTGAGCGGCAGGGGCATGCTGGCGGAGTTTGGCGTCACCATGATCGGGTGCGACCGCTGATGCTATCAATAAAGCGGAAGATCGTTACCACTTCGATATCGTCATGAAGAAAATTAACCTGGAAACCGCGCTTTCCGGCATCTCGTATACCATAGAAGAAGCATTGGCTGTGGCCGCTGATATGGCTATCCCTGCATTATCCGTCCCTCCTTTACCAGCGGTATAGCGCTATCGCTTATAACCGTGAAGAGTTTGAAGAAATTTGCGCGCACAGTCTGTAGATCTGTCACCAACCAAAGAACTGTTGATTGATAAATCCCTCATCGGTTGGAAAGAGTATGAAATGGAAGTGGTGCGCGATAAGAAAGACAACTGCATCATTATCTGTTCCATTGAAAACCTGGATGCTATGGGTATCCACACTGGTGACTCCATTATACCGTTGCACCAGCGCAAACCTTGATGGGGGGACAAGGAATAGTAAATCATGCATACCTCCTCCATGGCGGTACTGTGTGAAATAGGGGTAGAAATCAGCGGTTACAACGTGCAATTTAAGGTTAACCCGAAAATCGGTCGCCTGACCATTATTGAAATTAACAAGCGTGTATCGCGCTCCTCCGCGATGACTTCCAAAGCGACGGGATTCCCGATTGCCAAGATTGCAGCCAAGCTGGCCAGCTATACGCTGGATGAACTGATGAATGATATCACCGGTGATCGTACTCCGGCATCGTTCGAGCCTTCCATTGACTATGTTGTTACCAAGATCCCGTGTTTTAACTTTGAAAAATTTTCCGGTGCCAACGATCGCCTGACTACCCAAATGAAGCTGAGCGTATCTGGTATCTGGCAGATGTTTTCCGCGCTGGCATGTCTGTGGACGACGTGTTTAACCTGACCAACATCGATCGCTGGTTCTTGGTGCAGATCGAAGAGTTGGTGTGTCTGGAATAGCAGGTTGCTGATAAGGGCGAAATGGAACTGACGGCCGATTTTCTGCGCACCCTGAAACGTAAAGGCTTTGCCGATGCGCGTTTGACGAAGCTGGCCGGTGTGTCTAAAAACGAAATTCGCAAACTGCGTGACAAATATGATCTGAACCCGGTCTACAAACGTATCGATACTTGTTCGGCAGAATTCGCTACTGATACCGCCTATATGTACTCCACTTACGATGAAGAGTGCAAAGCTAATCCGAATCAGGATCGCGACAAGATCATGGTTTTGAGTTTCAGGCCAAACCGTATCGGACAGGACATCGAATTTGCCTACTGCTGTGTGCATGCGGCGCTGGCACTGCGTGAAAACGGTTATGAAACCATCATGGTTAACTGTAACCTGGAAATAGTTTCAAACGATTACGATACCTCTGATCGCCTCTACTTCGAGCCCGTCACGTTGGAAGACGTGCTCGAAATCGTCCGTATTAAGAAACCGAAAGGCGTTATCGCACAGACAGTATAGTGGCAAAACGCCGCTGAAACTGTCGCGTGCTCTGGAAGCCACGGGTGTATCGGTGATTGGCATCAACCCGGATGCGATTGATCGTGCAGAAGATCATGAGCGTTTCCAACAGGCGGTGAATCGTCTGAGCCTGAAACAACCGGAAAATGCCACCGTAATCTCCATCGAGCAAGCGGTGGGAAAAGCGCGAGGCATCGGTTATCCGCTGGTGGTTCATCCCTCCTATGTGCTGGATGGCCGTGCGATGGAAATCGTTTACGATGTAGTCGATTTGCGCTGTTACTCTTCCAGAACGCGGGTCAGTGTGCCCAACGATGCCGCCAGTGCTGCTTGGACCGTTTCGATGCCATTGAAGTGGACGTGGACGCTATCTGTGACGGAGAACGCGTGCTGATTGGTGGCATTATGGAACACATCGAACAAACAGGCGTACACTCTGGTGACTCTGCCTTGTTTATTGCCGGCTTATACGCTGGGCAAAGAAATTCAGGATGTAATGCGTCAGCAGGTAGAAAAACTGGCGTTCGAAGTGAGTGTGCGTGGTGGGTTGATGAACGTGCAGCTAGCTGTGAAGAATAACGAAGTCTACCTGATTGAAGTGAACCCACGTGCAGCGCGTACCGTTCCCTTTGTCTCCAAAGCGACCGGTGTACCGTTAGCGAAAGTGGCCGTGCGCGTGATGGCGGCAAGACGCTGACGGAGCAGGGGTTCACCAAAGAAATCATCCCATCGTATTACTCTGTGAAGAAAGTAGTGCTGCCGTTCAACAAGTTCTCCGGCGTTGACCCGATTCTGTGGCTAGAAATGCGCTATACCGGCAAAGTTATGGTATATGAGCCACACCTTTGCCGAATGTTCGCCAAGGCGCTGCTATGCAGCAACTTACCGATGAAGAAATTAGGACGTGCCTTGTTCTCAGTTCGTGAAGGTGATAAGGCACGCGTTGTGGATCTGGCAGCCAAGCTGCTGAAACACAGCTTTGAGCTGGACGCGACTCACGGCACCGCCATTGAGCTAGGTGAAGCGGCATTAATTCGCGTCTGGTGAATAAGGTGCATGAAGGACGTTCGCACATTCAGGACCGTATCAAGAACGGCGAGTCACACGTATATCGTCAACACGACCGAGGGCGTCAGGCGATTAAAGATTCCAAGCTAATTCGCCGTAGCGCGTTGCAATACAAGGTGTACTACGATACGATTATGAATAGCGGCTTCGCCACGGCGATAGCACTCAATGCGGATCAGACCGATAATATAACTTCGGTGCAGGAAATGCATACGCAAATTAAGCTCAATCATCCAATAAATTAATCACAGTATAAACCCTCCTGTTTTGGATGTGGAGATACAGTGGCTACAGTTGATGTAAGATGTCCGTTTTGTGAACAGACAGTCTCTGTAAAAAAACACAGTTAT
>JBPETC010000004.1:0-40110 GCA_051710325.1 Symbiopectobacterium sp. | reverse complement strand
AATCTGCACGCTGTGCAACCGATTGAAACGCCTCAATCGTAATCCGAAATGCACGATAGGCTTATCGGTACTTACATCAAACGTGAGTATTACGTTTGATGATGTATTAGGTTATTGAATGCAAGACGATCCAATAATTTGCTTTTTATTGATATTTTAAGTATAGTGTCAATATCTTGGGATGTAAATTGAAGGAACTACTTTAAGTATATGAAATCATATTTTTTACAGTCAGATGGATTAAAACTATATACTTTATTAAAATGTGAATCTATTTCTTGGATGATATTTCCATCAGGTGGAAGCCATTTTTATTTTCTTTCAAACTTCTTTTGTTGTGATATATTTTAATCTTGCTAAAATACCGCTAAATAAGTGATATTTTCGGAACTCATGCTTTGATTTTTTCTTCCTTCCATTGTAAGGATATTCGGGTTTAAGTAACGGTACATCATGCCATTCTGATACTAGATATGTTTTTGGAAGAAAAATTTTGAAGGATATTGTCCCCATTCATTATTCATTCTAAGGTTTGCTTGTACCAACTTAATGAATTAAGACAGATTTATTATTTATATGATTTTTTTATATTTTTGATGAGTCCTGTCGTATAACTCGCTTTTTATACTATAGATGATATTGTGTTTTTGAGTAAGAGAAATGCTTTACTAAGCAAAAACATATTTAATGCATCTTAATCTGGGTATTTTAGTTCTGAATGTTCAAAGATAAATTTAATTACCTTAGAGGTTAAGTTTTGTTGATTCCGTTGTTTTAAATCCATAAACATTACACCAGAATTAAAATAGACATCTTCTATTTCTGGACAATAGAGTCTTTCAATTTCTTTCTTATCCATCCCTTAGATATCAGTTAGAACCGCACAAATAGCACCATCAAAAGATAAATGTATTAATTCGTTAAGGGGCGATTTACATACAATGTCGGCATCAAGATATAACAATCGATCTGTATATAATCAAAAATAATCGAATGTGATTAATATATAATAAGGAGAATAAGGCCAATTTTTGTGGTAAGTCTTTTAATGGTGTGTTGTCAATACGATATATGAGTATATTTACATTGAATCTACCAGATATTTTCTTGAAACAATGAAGACCATCATCGTTTATGGAATCAATGAAAAGTGTAAGATGATAGAAATTTCACTATTTATAATGGTCGATGTGGCCGAGATTACAGCACCGAATAAAAAAATTCTTATCGACACCGTATCCAATATGCAACATATTCTCTTTGTTGGTTTTCTGCGAACCAAGAAATTCAACCTTATTCTTGATGATACTGCTATCAAAATACATAATTTCTATGGTTTGAATTAAATGATTTTTAAAAAATAAAGTAAGGAGGACTTTAAACTTGAAAATATTTTTATTATAAAATTTATGTTTGGCACAATAACGGAGTTGATTATCTGAATGAGCTTTAAGTAATTCATATTCTTTCCACGATGAATTATTTTTTGCTTTTGTAAAATAGCATGCTGAATCATAATAGATGGCCTAATCATGCCACGGCTTTATTTGGCCTATATAATGAATGAATATAGTGCTATTGGTAATGGGGTGAGCATTTTTTTACTTTCATTTAGCTCATAGTTAATATTAAATGGGGTGTTATATTTTTTATCTAAAGAAATAACTTTATTTACAAAAAATATATTTATTATATCTTGATCTAAAAATGATATTTTTCTTTTATTTCATCTTTGGAAAGAAGATTCATTGATTGTCGACTGACATCTTCTTTTTTCGTCCATAAAGGAATGTTTATTAAAAGAAACTCTGCATTAAAATAACCATTACTTATATTCTCACCCCCTAACGCATGTTCCCGCTTTGTCCACCAAGGTTTCTCTCCTTCACTGATCACAGCAGCAATATGAATGCCCAAGTCTAGATTTATTAACTCATCAAGTTTTCCATTACAAATAATATCAGCATCAAGATAAAGTACTTTAGATGATAACCCATTGAAAAATTAGAAATGATAAAACGGAAATATGTTACATAATACCAGTTTTTAGTAATTAGTAATTTTTTTAACTCATTACAGCTTATTAGATAAACGATGATTTGTTTATCGTATTGATGGCTAAGTTCAGTAAATTCCGAGATATTATCTTCATCAAGATAATCAGTAAAAATATGAAATATTATTTCTTTTTCTTTATTTTTAATAATACGTAAGATTTGGATGTTCCACAGCCAAATATAAAGTTTTGTCTATTCCATACGCAATATTAAATACATCTGCAGATAATGTATTAATATTATCATTTAGTGTTATTTTTTCTTTTATAACATATTTGATATTAAAATACACAATATTACTATTATTTTAATATTTTTTTAATTGTTATGATTGGAAATAGATTCCATGAATGTAGAATAATAGTATTCATCATAAAATACACTGATGGATTTTTATTTCTTCTATATTGTGATTGATTTTTTGTACTTAAGATAATACCTTAATAAAATATTTTATATTACTCGGAGCGCAAAATTGCCTATTCACACCCTTCTTGATGATATCACCTGATCCCGATGAGCAATCGCTGCTAATGCAACAAATCCTATAAGATATGGCTTCAAGCAAGTTCATGGGAAGCCCCTCAAAAGCAGAGCTCATAACAAAAGCCAAGACTTGCTTGATTTCTGTCTGAATATATTCCCAGGGCTTTTCTTGTCATCTTTGCCAATGCAAATGATCTGCAGTGTCCAGTTGATGCGCGTAGGCCTGGCATATTTCTGCATCTGAACCATCACTGATAAAATGGCATTCCTATTTACGGTGCAAACCTGAGAAAGCATCTAACATGTCTTAGACGCCAGACATAGATAAAGACAGTTTTATCGGTTGGGCGCGGAATCACGATACTTTGTGGCGTGACTGTGTTAAAAATTACAGAGATGCTTTCAGGAGAAACGCTACGCTTTATTAATTGCTGCTTGATACTAGAGCTGATATGACCAAGTGATGATCCGCGACCAGTGCCTGTTAGGCATGTTTTGTGGTCTAGAGAGTAATGCAGTCACGAAATCAGAGGCAGCGTTTTCTTATTGTAACGGATCGTCGCTTGTGCCGCAACGCGACAGGATGGGCGCATCAAAAGCAATAACCGTATCGGGTTGATTCTGCTTAATGAAGCGCGCCACAGCGCATACGCGTGATTCATTCTTAACACAGAAAGGAGATCTTGATCCCAGAACGATGGCAAATAAAGTGCTTCCATTCCAGCCAGGCTTTATTCATGCGGTTATCACGGCGGAGGAGACATGCGGAGGAAACATAAAGTATAGGTGTTTTAGTGTCTTGGTCACCTTCCAGGAAGCTAGTGACCTTTTTATTACTGTTCAATCCTGCTGAAACCGGAGATGGCCTCACCGACGAAAAGTATATTCATAATGATAATTAGGACTTGGATTAAAGTGCCTTACGCTCTATTCTTTCTCGAATTTTTTCTGCTTTAGTAAACGCTTCATGAAATAGTGCTTGTTCCTGACGCAACGTAGTACGCAAGGGTTGATGATCAAAATAGATCTTCAGGAAAAACAAGAAATCGTGTTTGCTCAGCCCAATATCGAGTGAGGAAAAATAGAGGCCGATAAGATCTTTATTACGCCATCTCAGTGGAACACGTTCGCGGAGTTGTGCTCGATGCAGGTCGATAACCGAAAGTGTAAATTGCGTATCTGTGGGCTGATAAGGTTGACGCAGCAAGAAATGGCAAATATAGCAATCACGGTGATTGACGCCACAGGCATGCATCTTTCTCACTATTTCTGCCACACGGCGAATCAGTCGCCGTTTTTCAGCAAGCATTGGCGGATTTTTCGGCCAGTTCGCGCAATAATCTTCCAGACTGATGGCCGGGGTTAAATCCTCTGTAATGATAAAAGATTCGCGCTGTAGCGGGTTTACTCCCCTTTGGCCAAATGCGGCACCCGTCATGGTGTCTACACCGAGATTGCGCAAGCGGTGAATTGCGTTCCATTCACGATCGGCGCCAAATACGGGCAGTCGTAATGAAAGCAAATTTCTGAGTGCCTCTTTTAATGCCGTACCACGATGTATTTTGATAAACCAGGAGCGTCCCGCCAAAGTAAAATGTAATGTTTTGCGGCTCTCTAGTGCGCGAAAGACATCGCCATCCAGTTTTTTGATTTCTTCAAATGGGTCGTGTTCCTGCCAGAGTGAGGCGAACGGCTCTTTTAACGTAATGACACTTTTCATTTAGTGACGATCCTGGCCCGCAATCAGTAGAGCGGCTTTTCCCGGTAAGCTGTAAAGATCTTCCGTATCGGCATAATGCCGGGCATTCTCCGACCAGCGACGCAACATTTCCGCTTTTCCTAATGCCGTGTGCAGCGCAGCGTTCAGCACTTCCTGGCTGAAGGGGGAGGCGATAACCTGGCCTGCTTGTGCCTTATCAATATGAAACGCGTAGCCACACACTTCCGTCACGATAACCGGTAGCCCGGCAGTAATCGCTTCAAGGGGCACAATACCTGCGGCTTCCTGATGTGCAGGATGGAGTAACACGTCTGCGGCGGCCATAAAATCAGGAACATCGCTACGCCCAGCGAAAAAACGCACATGTTTATCAATCCCTAACTGACCCGATAGCGTCTGATAACGGTTGGGTTTATCTTGGCCGACAACCAGGAAAACGACCTTTTCCCGTAGGTATCCCGGCAGGCTGGCAACAGCGTGCAGGCTACGCTCGACGCCCTTACGCTTGAAATCTGAGCCGACTTGCAGCAGTACAAAAGCGTTTTCTGGAATATTTTGCACATGACGAAAGGTTTGGCGAATGCCGAGTGTCTGCTGGTCATATTTTCTGTCCAGGGCAATGCCCGGCGGCAGAATCAGGAAACGCGCATCCTGCGTACCATAATGTTTTTTAAAATCTGCAATCTGGCGCTGAGTTAGCATAAGCATTTTGGTTTTCACGCTTGGGCTAAACACCGCTTTTTCAAAAGCAGCGTAGTGTTTGTAGCGCGGCGTTAAACGATAGAAAAATCCTTTCTCCTGCTCGATTTTTTCTGCATAGCACACATCAGCGGCGTAATAAAAATCCAGTCCCGGCATTTTGTTGAACCCCACTACGCGATCGACAGGATGCAATTGCAGATGGTGTCGAACCCACTCACTGTAGCGTTGATGCCGCGTGTTATTGCTGACACCCATCGTGGGCACAAAAATAATCTCAAAATTTTCTTGTTCTTCTCCCTGCCAGGACAAGACATACACGTGCACGTGGTGACCATGCCTGACACAGGCATGAGCAATACTGAGGAAATCACGCTGCAAGCCGCCAAACGGGAAATATTTATACAAGCAAAAGGCAATATTCATGCAAAATTCCTTATCTTGCTGCGGTATTTAGTGGAGCACCTGTAGTGTAGGTCAGCAACTTTTCTGCCGCGTGAATAACATCCAAAGCAGAGATACATGACAGGTATTTTTTATTTCTATCAAGATGTTCTCTTTCAGGCATAGCGGTATAGTCCCCTGCCCACAGAACAATATGGTTATCTGACCAGGGGCTCCATTTACGGTGATCCGTAGGCCCAAATAGACAAACCGTTGGTGTCGCGAGCGCTGCCGCCATGTGCATTGGTGCTGAGTCGACGCCGATATAAAGTACGGCTTTGTCGATTAACGCTGCTAGTTCGAGAAAATGCGTTTTACTGGCAAGCGACAGATTCGGTTTGTATTCGCACAAAGTGTTGATCTCATTTACCACCGCCAAGTCGTCGGCACCAGGGCCACAGGTAAGAACGACTTCTAACCCTTGCTGTTTTAGATGATCAATAACCTGCGCAAACTTCTCGTTATCCCAGCATTTAAAATGCTGCCTGGCAGTCGGCTGGATGAGTACATAAGGCGTTTCCGCTAATTCAGGGGAAAGGGTAAAAACATGGTCAGCATCTTCCGGGCCATAGTACAGCGACAGCGGCCGTGTCCTGTCTGCCTCTGGCACATCCAGAGGGGCAAGCAAAGAGAAGTGCTGTTCAAGGATATGCTGCCCTGTTGGTTCCAGACAACGTGTGAAACAGGAGAGCCATAGCGACTGTCTGACTCCTCCGCGTTGAATGGAGAGACTATAAGGGCAGTTTAACGATTTAATCATCAGCGCTATTGACCACTGGTCGGCTAGATTCACAATCAGATCATAGCGGTTGCGTTTGAGTGTGTTGCGCATGGCGAGAAAATCACTGACTTTCGCCATCGCGCCAGTGGTTTTTCTTTTTAAACCGTATAGCCGATGGATATCTGGATGCTTGGAAAGGATAGGGATGGTGTCCTCGTAGAGGAGTACATCAATAGCGGCTTCTGGGTAGCGCGCTTTTAGCGTGCTGATAAGCGGCGTAGTCAGCAGCATATCCCCATGAAAACGCAGCTTTACAATCAAGATCCGGTTATAGGTAAGGGTTTTGAGACGCACTTGCTTTCCTTCAGTTAACGCATATAAATCAGAAAATAACCACGCTACCGCCCCTGGTTTTTCAGCTACCAGCGGATTGCACGCTATTATTCGGATTGTTATCAGGCGTAACGTAAATAAATACACAGGCTCCGTTATTTTATACCGCTATGGTACTAAAAGCTGTATGGCACTCACAGTGATAATTATGTTAGATTGAGGTCGTCTGTGCTGGGGCGGGTTTATTTTCCCATCAGCGTCATGCTAAGGCAGAACGTGACCAGCCACGCCATCAACATATCCCGTGCAAAGAGAATGACATCACTCAACCCAAACATAAGTAAGGCAAATAACAGCACAATGGAAAAATGGCTGTGCAACACAAAAATCGAAAAATAAGAGAACGCGATATAAAACAAAATAATCGGTAGTGCACCGTGGGGGGGGCAGCCTTTCAGTGAAAAAGCTTCGATGGTATCATTGTGAAAATGCACATTCAGGTAACCCAGCGCCCCTTCATGGCTGGTGTCTATTGTGCGAATACGGTGATATTTGCCGCGCGCTGTTCGACGCGGATTGCCCGAACGGTGCCGCGAGGAGGCGTACGTCCATGCCGGATTGAACCATGACAAACCGTGCGCCTACGGAAGTTTGACTGCTGTTCTGGTTGTAGCTGCGCACGTCGTTGATTTAAATCATTGGTGCGTTTATGGATCGTATCGTGGAACAGCGTAATGCAGAGCGTTAACGTTATGCTGGACTGGAGCCCAGCACGCCCTTAAGTAATTACGTTTATTATAACGCAATTCTGATAACAGAATCATCGCCCCAAATCAGGGGATAAACAAAAATGGCCGCTCGTGTCTATGTCAGGATGATGACACTCTAGTTACCAACAAGAAATGGAGTAAATAGAGATAATACTTGTAGCGCACATTGAGCGTAAGTAATGCCTGCGCACTCAACGATCCGATAAACGGCATAAAATAGGCCGCGCTGGTTGCCAGGCCAAAGATCAGGCTCACACGGTGCATATTGTGAAAAACTGACTGAAATAGCGCATAAACCAGCGTCATTATACAGCCCGAGAGAGAGCTAACTTGCAGAATGGGCTGGTTTTTATGTAACAAATGGCATGCGGCTAACAGAATAAACGCGCCGAGAATTACTGCATGCCAGGCACGGCAGTGCGATAGGCGGAAGAATAGACATCGGTAAAAAGTGTGTCGGGTTGATAGTAAAGCGAAAACCAGACAAGGTTGAGACAACCCGTCAGCAACAGCTGGGTAGCAATATTAACAGGCGTTTAGTGACGAGGACCTGTTTCACGTGCGAAATTACATACAAAGCGGTGGATATTCCGGTCAAATAAAACAGCCATCCGGCGATAATGGTACTAAACGGCATGACGGACAGAGTCAGGTCAGCATGCACCCCTGGAAACAGCGTATTTATGGTTAAAGAAGCGCTTACCGCTGGTATTTTTCACAGCTGTATCTTAAATCATTCAACATATCATTGGGTCACGTAGCAAGGGCTATCCCAATTATCCCGACCATCAGGGATGGAATGAGTGTAGTCCCAGCGCAAGCCTTTACGAAAGCGCGCTTTGCACAGATGTATGCAGGGAAGTCGCATCGATAGGCTGTAAGTCTACCAACTCCGACAGCTTTTGCCGAACCGCATCGGCAGAGATAGCGCTCATGTGGTGATTTTTAGATTGTTCTACCACCTGATTGAGTCCATATCCACCAATAAGCCCAGGATCGGTAGGACCATAGAGTGTGATATTTGGGCGATCCAATGCTGCCGTCAGGTGACTCAGGCCGGTATCGACGGAAACAATTGCTTGTGCTCCCGCCAATACGGCGGCCACCTGCTGCAAACTCAGACGCGGTAACACGTCGACATGTGGAAAGTCGGCCGCAAGGCGCTGCGCTCGCTGATATTCATGCTCTGCGCCCCAGGGGAGTTTGATGCGCAATCCTGACGGTTGCAGACTGGTGATCAGTGCGAGCCAGTGAGATTCGGGCCAATGTTTTTCATCACGGGTGGTGGCGTGTAGAAATACCAGATAGCGCCCGGCATCTTCCGAATGTGCTGCCAAAAAATGCTGGGCAATACCGTAATCCCCCCACTCACTGGGTTTGCGATAGCTTAGGCTGGCCGCGAAAAGTTCGCGAATGCGCTCGACAGCGTGCGGTTGCCGTGCAATACGGTGCCGGTAGTTATAGAAAATGCTGGCCAGCGGCTCGCGCGCGCTGTTGCTGTCTAAACCGTGTTTTTTTCCACGCGCGAGACGCGTAATCAACAGCGTACTTTTCAGCAGCCCTTGGGCGTCAATTACCGCATCGTACTGACGCTCTTGCAGCTGTTGCTTAAATTGCGTGCGTTCACGCCGTGTTTCTGCGCTGAACCAGCTTTTACGCCAGCGGCGGATGGCAACGGGGATTGCGTGGTAAACGGCGGAATGCCAGGTGGGGATTTGGGTAAACCCTTCTTCCACCACCCAGTCAAATTGTAAATTGGGGATGAGGCGCATGGCATCCGTCAAGGCAGGTAGCGTGTGCAAGACATCGCCCATGGAAGAGGTTTTAACGATCAGCACCCGCATTAGCGATATTCCTGTGTTTGGAGGTAAGGAATCAAGGATTCCAACACGCGCTCAGGTTGAATATCAATCAGGCTTTGGTGATATTTCTGCTCGCCATTGCCTTTGCGCACGCGATGATAGCTGGTAATCAAGCGGATAACGTTGGCCTGATGTGACAGCGGCGGGGTGAAATCCGGACTGCTGGGGCCATATATTGCCACCAGAGGGCGGTTTAATGCGGCTGTCACGTGCATTAATCCGGAATCGTTGCTGACCACGGCGTGACAGGTGGCGATCAGCACCACAGCTTGATCCAGTGACGTTTTGCCTGACAGATTGGTGCAAAAGGCACGTAGAGATTCGGGTAACGTATCGCATATCGCTTCTCCCGCCTTGTTATCCTTGGCTGAGCCAAACAGTACAACGTGATGGCCGCGTTCGATCAGCGTTTGTGCCAGGCTAGCATAGTGATAATGCGGCCAGCGTTTGGCGGGGCCAAATTCAGCGCCGTGGCAGAAACCAACAAGTGAGCGCTCGCTTACTAAATCAAAGGTGGGAAGCACAGCATCGATTTCCGCCTGTGTGACCTGTAGCTGCGGCCATAGTAGCGGCTGTGGAAGATCTTCAGCTCGATGAATCTGGTCGCGCGGATAGACTAGAGCGACATAGCGCTGCACCATCAGGGGAAACGCGGCTTTGTCCAATACTCGCATATCGTTAAGCAAGCCATAACGCATCTCGCCGCGCCAGCCGGTGCGCTCTGGCACCTTAGCAAAAAAGGGTATCAGCGCGGATTTAAACGAGTTCGGTAACACATAGGCAAGATCGTAACGTTGCTCGAGCAACGACACCCCTAAACGCCGACGTTCACCCAATGCCAGCACCCCGTGCCCGAGCGGCATCGCCAGTGCCTGACGCACTTCCGGCATGCGGGCCAATAGCGGGCAGCACCAATCCGGCGCCATGACATCAATCTGTGCATTCGAGTACTGTGCTTTGAGCGAACGATACAGACTGTGGGACATCATCATGTCACCCACCCACGATGGGCCAATCACCAGGATTTTCATAGCGTTTATCTTTTATGTTTTATTGCTTAGCGGCCAGAAAATGCCATCGAAGGATGCAAATCTAGTGCCTGCTGCTTACCTGGAACGTGCGGCCGCATATTGTTATGGGGTTTACGTGGAGCGGTTCAGCCAGGTTAGGTAGTCGCTGACACCTTCAGTCAGAGTTTTGAAGGGCTTGTCGTAGCCTGCCGCGCGCAGTTTGGTCAAATCGGCCTGGGTGAAGGCCTGGTAACGGCCTTTTAGTTTTTCAGGGAAAGGAATGTATTCCACCTCGCCTTTCTGGTGGAAATCCAACACGGCATCGGCCACTTCCTGGAACGACTCGGCACGACCCGTTCCGCAGTTGAAAATACCGGAAACACCGTGCTGCCAGAACCATAGGTTAACCGCAGCCACATCACCAACATAAATGAAATCGCGTTGGAAATTTTCGCTGCCGGAGAACAGTTTTGGATTTTCGCCCTGATTGATCTGGTTATTCAGATGAAACGATACGCTTGCCATGCTGCCTTTGTGCCCTTCGCGCGGGCCGTAGACGTTGAAGTAGCGGAAGCCGCAAATCTGCGAATCTGCCTGTGGCAGAATGTCGCGCACATATTGGTCGAATAGGAATTTGGAATAGCCGTAAACGTTCAGCGGCTGTTCGTATTGGCGTTCTTCAATAAAGTTGCTGGTGCGCCCGCCGTACGTGGCTGCGGAAGAGGCGTACAGGAACGAGATGCTACGTTCTAGACAGTAGTGCAGCACCTCTTTCGAGTACTGATAGTTATTTTCCATCATGTACTTGCCGTCCCACTCTGTAGTAGAAGTGCATGCACCTTCATGGAAGATGGTATCGATATCGCCCAGATCGTCGCCTGTAACGATACTGACGATAAAATCTTCCTTGTCCATGTAATCGGTAATATCCAGATCGACAAGATTGACAAACTTGGTGCCGTCTTTCATATTATCCACCACCAAAATATCTAGATAACCGATGTTATTCAATGACTTAATAATATTGCTGCCGATAAAGCCGGCTCCGCCTGTGACGATGATCATGGGAGTAACCCTTGTAAATCTCGTGGATGAAGCACCACGCTCCACACTATTTATGATAGTTATCATAACATTTCGTTGCACTACAGTGCAGTACACTATTTTGCGTTGTCGAAAGGTTTTTCTGAGGCTATGTCGCAGAAGGTTGTGATCCGCTTAGCATTTTTCAGATTCTGTGGCGTTATCTGTCACCGTAATAAACAGGATTACGGGCTTACACAAAGAAGTGACACCATGCCTGCATCGTTTTATCAGCGTCTTTCCGCGCAACTGATGACGGCACAAACTTGATGGCCTGTTTAAAGAAGAAAGGATCATCACCACGGCGCAACGTGCGGATATCAAGGTGGCCGACGGTGGCTCTTTGCTGAATTTCTGCTCCAACAACTATCTGGGGCTGGAAGACAACCCAACCCTGATTGCAGCAGCGAAAGCGGGATTGGACAGCCACGATTTTGGTATGGCGTCCGGGCGTTTTATTTTCGGCACGCAAGATATCCATAAAACGCTGGAGTATATGTTGGTGGGATTTCCTCAGCATGGAATATGCCATCCTTTACTCCTCTTTGTTTCGACACTAAACAAAGGCCCGTTCGAAACCCTGCTGGGTAACGACGATGCCATCACCTCTGATGCGCTGAATCACGTCTAGATCATTAATGGCCTCCGGTTATGTAAATCGCGTCGATATCGCTATGACAATAGCGACATGCAGCAACTGGAAGCACAGTTGCAAAAGGAAAAAACGGAAGGCGCTCGCACGCTAATGCTGGTGACTGACGACATCTTTTCAATGGATGGCGTTGATATCGCCAACCTGAAAGGCATTTGCGATGTGGCAGAGCGTTATGGTGTGCTGGTGATGGTTGGATGACTCGCACGCGGTGATTTTATCGGCAAGCAAGGATGAGGTTCCCATGAATGCTGCTATGTAATGGGACGCGTCGATATTCTAGACCGGTACGTCGGGCAACGCGCTTGGCGGTGCGTCTGGTGGCTATGTTGCTGCGCGTAAACCGGTAATTGATTGGCTACGCCAACGCTCCCGTCCTTTCCTTACCTGTTTTTCAATTCGTTTGGCCCCGTGATTGTCACGGCTTTCATTGCCGTGTTGGATTTACTGGCACAGGGTGATGCATTACGTAAACAACTGTGGAAAAACGCTGCACTATTCCGTTAGCGCATAACTGCCGCTGGATTTACCCTGGTGAGCGCCGATCACGCCATTATCCCGGTGATGCTGGGCGATGCGTGGTTAGCGCAAGATTTTGCGTTGGCCGTGCAGCGTGAAAGAGTATACGTTACTGGCTTCTTCTATCCCGTGGTGCCGCAAGGGCAAGCACGCATTCGCAGGAAAATGTTGGACGCGGCACATTTCGGAGCAGATAAAACATGCTGTAGCCGCCTTTATTCATGTTGGGGAACGCCTTCGTGTCGTCAGCTAACGCAGGAAGGCGCATGAAGCACTCGCTAAACTGAAGTCGGAACCCGGTATCTAAATGATGGATGCGTCGTTGCCAGACGTGGGCCACAACGACATCATGATCAAGATCCGCAAAATGGCGATTTGCGGTACTGATGTATATATTTACAACTGGGATAGCTGGTGGCAAAGGACCATTCCCGTTCCAATGAACGTATGGCATGAATATGTGGATAAAATCGTTGCCATTGGTCAGGAGGTCAGTGGATTTCTGATTGGCGATCGCGTGGCAGGAGAGAAACGTGGCATATCACCTGCGGTTTTTGCCACAATTGCCGCGTGGGACGGCGTCATCTTTACGCCGTAACAACACCATCGGCGTTGGCGTTAATCGTCCCGGTGCTTTTGCTGAATATCTGGTTATCCCGGCATTTAATGCGTTTCCTATTCTCGATGGAATTTCTGATAAGCTGGGTGCGATTTTCAATCCCTTTGGCAATGCCGTGCATACTGCGCTGTCGTTCGATATGGTCTGTGAAGATGTACTGATTGAAGATGTGCTGCTTTCAGGCGCGGGTGCCCGATAGGCATTATGGTGGCGGTGGTGTGCCGGCATGTTGGGGCGCGCCATGTTGTGATCACCGACGTTAATTAATATCGATTTGATCTAGCGCGCAAAATTGGCGTTACGCGAGCGGTGGAATGTGGCGCAAGAGGCGCTAGCGGATATCATGTTGTCGCTGGGGATGCCTGAAGGATTTGATGTAGGCCTGGAAATGTCCGGTGCGACAGCCGCGATGCACGCCTTGTTGCATGCCATGAATTACAGTGGGCGGGTGGCGCTGCTTGGCATTCCGCTAGAGCCGATGATGGTTGATTAGAATGAAGCGATTTTCAAAGAACTGATGATCAAAGGGATCTACTGGCGGGAAATATTCGAAACCTGGTATAAAATGGTGTCATTAATAATTCAATCTGGCCTCGATTTAACGCCGATTATCACTCATCACTTCACTTCCCAATAGAAGACTTTCAGCAGGGCTTTGATGTGATGTGCTCTGGGCAATCTGGCAAAGTGATTTTGCACTGGGATTAACGGCATCGTAGCGCGCCCCGAGGTGGGCGCGCTATGCATTTATTTATCACCGAATTGTGACCCAGATACGCCAGCGCTGCTCAATAAAATAAACGGGCGCACTGTCACGTAAGTCTTCCCTAATCAGTTTAAAGAAGACGTCGTTACCCACCGGCGGTAGTGGCTGTTTAATAGTGCACAGTTGCGGTTTGCGGAACGGTTTATGTGCTGGTTGCGCAGGGCGAGGTTCATAGGAGGGCAAGCGTCTGGTACTGAACCGGTTCATTCAACAACTGGCTGGGGCGTACCAGAACGATATCGGTATCGAGCAGAGGCAACATTAGTTGCAGCACTTTGATAGTCGCGGGGTGCGGGTGACCGATGGCAATGGCTGAACCGGTACGGCGTGCCAGTTGCACCGCACGATTGAACTTGGTGCGAATATCCGCCTCATTCTGAGTATCGTCTAAAAAGACTTTACGCTTGATCACCTTGACGTTTGTGCCCGCCGAAGCCGGAATGGATTGGCTGCTTCCGATAGTCATGCTGTCTAGAAAGTAGAGCTGATAAGCCTTGAGGGCCTGCATCACCTTTTGCATACCTGACAGACTGGAGGTCATGGCGCTGCCCATATGGTTATTTAACCCGACCGCGTAAGGGACGTTATTTACTGCCTGACGGATAATGCGTTCGATCTCTTCACTACTCATCTCCGGGCGCAGTGTATCTTTTTCGAGAGGCTGTTTTCCCATCGGAGCCATCGGCAGGTGGATCAATATCTCGCGCCCTTGCTGGTGGGCCTTTACTGCCATGTCACGGGCATAGGGTGTGTTAGGCAACACTGCAATGGAGATGGCGGTTGGCATCGCCAGTATCTGGTTTTCGTTGTGGGGTCGATAGCCGAAATCATCAATCACAATTGACAGCTTTCCCGCCATCGCCCATGAACAAAATGCCAATAACAAGGTGAAGAGAAGCGGACGGCGTACTTTTCGTAATATCGGTATCAGCAAAATGGTTTCTCTGTTATTTCCCTAACCAAGGTTGTGGGTTGACCGCCTGACCTTGACGGCGAATTTCAAAGTAGAGCGAAGGCTGGCTTTGGCCACCGCTGGCGCCCACTAATGCGATCGGTTGTCCGGCTTTCACCTGTGCGCCGACCGACACCAGTGCGCTCTGGTTATAGCCATACAGGCTCATATCTCCCTTGCCGTGCTGCAACACCACAACAAGCCCATACCCTTGCAGCCAATCAGCCATCAGCACGGTGCCATCAGCAATGGTCTTAACATCAGTACCCTCTGGTGCCGCGATCACCAATCCTTTCCAGCGCAATTCGCCCTGCAAGGGTTCGCCAAAACGGTGTTCAACCCTCCCTCTCACTGGCCAGATAGCCTGACCGGCAGGTTGGCCCAACCCGCCGGTGCACGCTATAAGTGAACGCTCACCTTCCGATGATTGGTAACGGCTATTGCTGTATTTGGCTTGTTTTTCACGTTCACGCACCTTGGCTTCGCGTTCGGCGCGGGCAATCTGGTCGCGAAGACGTGCTTCATTCTGTCGTAATTCTGTCAGTTGCTGCTGATTTTTTTCCAGCGAACTTTCCAGCGTGGATAGGGTTTGTTTACGTTCACCCCGCGCTTGCTTTAACGCCTTTTGCTGTGTTTGCTGCTCGGCGAACAGCGTTTTTTGCATTTCTTGCTTCTGCTCTACCTGCCGTTTCTGCGCGGCGAGCTCGGTGCGGGTGTGTTGCAACTCAGCGATGTTTTGCTGGCGCGCTTCATTCAGGTAACCAAAGTAGGCCAAAATACGCTCGCTGCGCTGGCTCTCTTCGCCGATGAGGATCAGTTGCAAGCCGTTGTGTTTACTCTGACGAAAGGCGGCATCTAATTGGCGTGCCAGCAGCGCTTCCTGCTGCTTTCTTTGGCTTTCGAGTTTGGTGATGGAGGTTGCCAATGCTTTAAGCTCTTCTCCAAGTGTGGCAAGTTTTTCCCTGGTGTCACATAGTTGGCGACTTGTCCGGGAGATGGATTGTTCTTGCTGCTGCAACTGGTTGAGCAGCGTACTGCGCTGCTGTTTCTGCTCTTGAACGCGTTTTTTCTTCTCCGCGATATTCTGTTGCAGGGTCTTGAGCTGTTGCTGATTATCGGCACCTAGCCCGAGCGCCGGCCACGTAAAAGCCCCAACGCAAACCGCGATGATACATATCGCGAGCGGCGCACGCAGCGGCGATTTGCCTGTATTTGAACCCTGAGCGGGCACACTGCATGGTTCTCGGGGCGAGACCACTGACGCTTTCTTATTCATAAGATGGAATTATTTCACAATGGGCAGCTCCTGACCATTCATCCTACCGCGCTTTTATCTCTCAGGTAATGAAGAACATGGTGCAGAGGTGTGCATCTTGGGTAAGGTTTACATAGAATGAACTGTATCAAGCATAGATAAAATGGTGCATTACGCATAAAATGGCACAACTGTTAGCGGTGGTCGCTACTATTTTTCTGATTCATGCCACAGATAGAGTTACAGTTTAGCGGCTTACTGGTTGTTACAGGCTGTAATTGCTGTACAGTATAGGTATACTTAAAAACATTGTTTTTCGTTGATTAACTGATTCGGGAGCTGTTTACCTTATACAAGAGATTATATCGTTTGTAAGCAGGCATCCGATTATGAGTATCGTCTGGGTTGCACTGTTAGTTGCCGTTATTGTCATGATCGTGAAAAGGAAGCTTTCCAAGGTGGAAGAAATCGCGCGTGGAAAAGTTATTAAACTTATCAGTAAAGAAGAAGCGGTTATCGTTGATTTGCGCAACCGTAATAATTTTCGTCGTGGTCATATTGCCAACGCCATAAACCTGCTGCCTAACGACATTAAGAATGGCAGTCTGGGCGAGTTTGAGAAACATAAAGCACGCCCTGTGATCGTCGTTTGCATGAATGGTATCAGCTCGCGTGAATCCGCTGACAACTTGTTGAAAGCCGGTTTTGAACGCGTGTCTGTTCTGAAAGACGGCCTGTCTGGCTGGAGCGGTGAGAATCTTCCGCTGGTGTAGAGTGGTAAATAAGCGCGATGGTGCAAGCCCGAATGTCTTTAAAGCATGCCGTAAAGGTATGGTAGGTTGTAACCAGGCGCAGGTTTTACCTGCGCGCATTGTTCGATTTTAAATGCACACCTTGGCGTCCTCGCTGCCACACGGTGAATGCAGCGCATAAAAACTTTAATATTAAAGGTGTTAGCTAACATGTCAGAACAAAACTCCGCCGAAACGACTTTTCAGATTCAACGTATTTACACCAAGGATGTCTCTTTTGAAGCGCCTAATGCTCCTCAGGTGTTTCAACAGGATTGGCAACCGGAAGTTAAACTGGATCTAGATACAGCGTCCAGCCAACTGGCAGAAGGCGTGTATGAAGTTGTGCTGCGCGTAACGGTAACTTCGATGCTTGGCGAAAATACCGCGTTCCTGTGTGAAGTTCAGCAAGCGGGTATTTTTACCGTTAGCGGTCTTGAAGGCACGCAACTGGCACATTGCCTAGACGCTTACTGCCCGAACATTCTGTTCCCGTATGCGCGTGAATGTGTGACCAGCATGCTAACACGCGGTACATTCCCGCAGTTGAATCTAGAGCCGGTGAACTTCGATGCGCTTTTCATGAACTGTCTGCAACAACAAACGGAAGGGCAGTCCGCAGAAGGTAAAAATGGCGTACCGCGCTTGGGTGCCTGATGAGCACAGCTCATGCTTCCATGACAGTGGTCGGTTCCGGTTCATACGGCACTGCCCTGGCAATTACGCTGGCCAGTAACGGCCACTCCGTGGTGCTGTGGTGCGCACATACAGACATTGCGGGCGGCCGCCCGGTGTAACCAGGCGTTCCTGCCGGATGTACCTTTCCCCGACATGCTGCACCTCAAGTCTGATTTAGCGCAGATGCTGGCGGCAAGTCGCGATATTTTTGTGGTGGTGCCGAGCCATGTGTTTGGTGACGTGTTGCGTCAGCTAAAACCGCTGACGCGTGCCGATACCGATGCGCGCTTAGTGTTAGGCAAAAAGGGTTAGACGCAAAAACCAGGCGCTTGTTGCAAGATGTGGCTCGGGAAGCATTAGGTGAAGAGATGCCTCTGGCGGTGATTTCTAGTCCTACTTTCGCGAAAGTAGCTAGCGGCAGGATTACCACCGCTATCGCGTTGGTGGTGACAGACAAAATGTTTTCTGACGATCTGCAAACGTTGCTGCATTGCAGTGGGAGCTTTCTTGTCTACAGTTCTACAGTAGACCAGATCTTGTCGGCGTTCAGCTTGGCGGCGCGATAAAAAATGTGATTGCTATTGGAGCTGGCATGTCCGATGGCATTTGGCTTTGGTGCCTATACGCGCACGGCGCTTAATTGCTGAAACATGAAAGCTGAAACATGAAAACCTGAGCAGCGCATTGAGTTATATTCTGGCGAAGACATTGGCAAATTCCATTATGCCGGTGATTGCCATTCGCGAAGTTATAGAAGAGGCTACCGTGCCGATCCGCAAATGATTCTGTCAGCCGTGTGTGACACTCGCGCGGTGTGTCAGCGCGCATTGTAAGGCGTCCGGAAAGCGACAGACCGCGATGGTCATGGATCAATACTTCAATGGGATTAATCGGGGATTTGAATACGGCGATGAAATTTGAGTTCTTCTTATCGTAAGCTGTTTTTCAAAATGATTCCCCTAATTATATCGCATACTATCTGAATGTTCAGCTGAACTAAGCTATTTTCTTATAAGAAATATCTTAAATATTGTCGCTTCACCGACAATTATACGCAATATAGCATGTGAATCCTCATAATACCGCTTTGTACACAGGATTTTACCCGGGGCCTGTTTCCCTACTTTCCCTGTTATCTGACGGTTCAGGTCTCGCAACAATATTGATGGTTTACGAGAAGCAAAGATGTATCTGATGCGTGTGATATTTTCCCTTTTCCCTTTTCTGTTCTCGCTTCCTTCCATCGCTGTCCCAACGGATTCCGCAGTGGAAATGACGAAGGAGTCTGTGCAGAGCAATGGGCAGAGCAGCTGGTGGCAAAAAGCCAAATTTAATCTATTAGAAACCTGGTCAAACTCGTCAAGTCAGGATCTCTATATCCCGGCTATCACCTGGCATAATCGCTGGACTTACGACAAAGAGAAAACCGACAAGTACAATGAACGTCCCTGTGGCGCGGGATATGGCGTGTCACGTCTGGATGCCGACGGCGATTGGCACGGTCTGTACCTGATGGCCTTCAAGGATTCCTTCAACAAATGGGAGCCCATCTGCGGTTATGGTTTTGAGAAACGCTGGACGCCTACCACGAATCCAGATTTCCAATTGGGTGCGGGTTTCACCGCTGGCGTTACTATGCGGGACAATTGGTCCTATATCCCGATTCCGGTGCTATTGCCGCTGATCTCGCTGAATTATCAGCGCTTCTCCTTTCAGGCGACATACATTCCTGGCACCTACAACAACAGCAACGTCTTTTTTGTCTGGTTGCGCTGGCAAATCTGATTGTTGGTACATAAACAAAATATAAACCGCATTGGTCGAGGATTATGCAGCCAATGCGGTACAATGGCCCCTTATCGTTTTTACTAGGGTGTCAGCGTGTTATTACTGGTCATCACCACCATTCTGTGGGCATTTTCATTCAGCCTGATTGGCGAATATCTGGCGGGGCAGGTCGATAGCTGGTTCTCTGCCATGCTTCGTTTAGTGCTGGCAGCCGTGGTTTTTCTGCCGTTCCTGCGTTGGCGTGGTTATTCAGTCAAAATATTGAGTCTGTATTTGCTGATCGGCGTGATCCAACTGGGCGTGATGTATCTGCTGCTGTTCCGTAGTTATCTCTATCTCGATGTTCCGACCCTGCTCTTGTTTTCAGTAATGACGCCGCTGTACGTCACGTTGATTTACGATGTAATAAGCAGGCGGCGCTTGCGCTGGGGCTATGCCTTTAGCGCGTTGCTAGCAGTATTGGGGGCTGTAGTCATCCACTATCATGGCATCAGTGTGCATTTTTGGCATGGTTTTCTGCTGATTCAGGCTGCCAATATTTGCTTTGCCGCAGGGCAAGTGGGCTATAAACGCGTAATGGAGTTGCACCCGATGCCGCAGCACAGTGCGTTTTCCTGGTTTTATCTGGGGGCGGGATTGGTGACGTTGGTCGCGTGGGGGCTGTTTGGTAACTTCACCAAGTTACCCAGTGCCCCAATACAGTGGGGCGTGTTGGTTTTCTTGGGGGCGATTGTCTCTGGCTTGGGCTATTTCATGTGGAATTACGGTGCTACCAAGGTGGATTCGGGCACGCTGAGTATCATGAACAACTTTCACGTCCCTGCCGGACTACTGATTAACTTTCTCTTTTGGCAGAAGACGCCCGATTGGGGACGTTTCGCGCTAGGATCTCTGATTATCCTTGCGGCTTTGTGGATACACCAGCGCTGGATCGTGTAGCATCCCGCACGAACGGCAGATGCGAATACGCGCGCTGGCGGGCAGAACGAATAAAGGCTTTAAGCACAGGCTTGACACTGCTCTCTATCATGTACTGCAGCGTACAGTCGGCTTCACAACCCCTCACCCAACGTTTTGGTCACCACTAAACCCTGAACGCTCAAAATTTTCCACTACCCAGTGTGGTAGTGCGGCAATACACATGCGCGCCGTCACCATCTGAATCAGCAGCAGGGTGTTATCCACGCTCTTTAGCATTGGACTGATGCCAGACGATTGCAGGAAATGACGCCAGATGTCCAGAAACGCTGGCGCTGAACCGGATAGATCACCAGGATCTCATTGGCAATATCCTCCGGTAAAATCGTTTCTTTGCTCGCTAATGCATTGTTTGTCGCCAATACCAGTCTCACTCCAAAATCAAACATCGGTGAGATAAGGATGACGATTTGCACGACAATGCAGACCGGGAGGGCGAACAGCCCAATTGATAGTGCAACCCACTGCGCGGCAAAATCTACTATGTCATCACCAGATCCAATTCCCCCGTTGCAGTGCCGGTTGTGGATAAAGGTGACACAGGATTTGAAGTCTATGCTTACCTGCGGCTATTGGTTGTGGAAATGCTCCAGAGCGGGCGTCAGCCACTAACATACAGCTATGGCACTCAATCGTCAGACACAGTGTGGTCTAATGCGGTTCGTTGCATGCCTGCAACGCCTGTTGAATCTGGGGTAACACCTAATCGGACAATTGTAGCAGGATTTCCCCTGAGGGGTAAAGCGCAGCGGTCGGGGCTTACGTACAAACAGCCTAAAACCAGACGCTGCTCCACAGTTCACTGAACTGTGGTGGAAAAGCGCCGATTGCGTCTGGTGAAGTTGCGCGATAGAGGCTGTCTGCGAAGCCTGTGTTGCGCAGTGCTTGCAGTGTCCGTAAGTGTTCCAGTTCGATTATGAGAGCCCGTCATAAAAGGGCAGTGAATAATTTGTGCTTGTGCATTGTATAGTACCTGTTGATTATGGATGTGTAAACATCTGGACTGCTAAATTTGGGTGACGTGTTGGTGACGACGGCGACAGTGCGTTTGGATGATTCCAGCCTGCACTTTTCGCCGCTGGAGTATACGTCCGTGGCCGATTTTGTGTGTGCTGCTGCGCTGCTTAATGCTACGAAGGCCTCCGGTTTCCGCTGCATATTGGCGTAACCGCTTCTTTGGATACGTTTTATCCGAGGCAAGAGCACTGCGATACCTACTCTGGGCGCGCCGTGCGGCGTTTCCAAGGCTCGATGCAAGAGTGGCACAAAGCATAGGTGTGTTGAATTATGAAATTGAGTCGGCCACGCTGTTCACCATGTGTTCCAGTCAGAGATTGTGGGCGTGCATGGTCGCAGGCGTCATCGTCAACCGCGCCCAGCAGGAAACGCCAGATGTTATGACGATGAAGCTGGCGGAAACCACTGCCATTACAGTGATGCTGGATGCAGCATGCCGATTATTGAGTGTTTGAATTTTCCGCCACGTATTGCAAGGAGTTGTATGACAACATCAGCACCACATCTCCCTCTTTGGTTGGGGAGGGATTGCGTAGGGCGGCAACAATTCAGCTCTCTGCGTTTGACTCAAAGGCCTTTATGCTGGAATTCTATCGGAGTTTGCCTTTCAATAATATCGCCTATCGTCAACTGGTTTCCCTGTTGTAGAGACTAGAAGAAGGGGCACTGGTGCAGCATTGTGCTGTCGGCAAAGATCGTACCGGCATCGGTTCCGCTTTTGTGCTGTTTGCGCTCGTGGTGGATAAAAAGACAGTGATGGAAGATTATCTTGGTTACGGATATCACCTTTTCGCCTTTTTGCGAGCAACTGCTGACATCGCTGGCCGATACGCTGAATTAGAAAGCGCTGTCGCAATTCTTCTTTGTGCTCTCGGTTCAAGAAACCTTTCTGGCGACTGCACTGCGAACCATCAAAGAACGATATGGTTCTATAAACCGTTTGCTGTCGACGGACTATGGGCTGGATGATGACGCGCGCTACCAGTTGCAGCCTAAGTATCTTGTTGACTAGGTAGGTAAAGGAAGGTGATATCCCACCTCAGTGCAAGGCAGGAACAGTGCGGTATCGCGGTTAGCCCGTGTTGCGCATACCCGCTTTCCATTCCGACAATTGTCACTATCAGCACCAGTTCGACTTCCTGGCTTGGGTTCTCCTGCTCACACGAATGGTATAGCAGCTCGGCTTGCAGCACGTTTAACTGATCGGTATAAACATTATGCAGCGCGATAGACTCAGTAATCCACGGCAAATCTACCATCAAATGGTTATCGTTGGAAATCTGCAGTACCACATTGATATCTGCCGCCAACTAGTCGCGCAGCTCTTTGCCCAACAGCCACAGATTTTCGTTGACCAGACGCTGATCGTAGTATTCAGCCAGCCATAGGTCCGCTTTGGCGAACACCATTTCCAACATCCCGATACGTGTGGAGAAGAACGGCTAGTCTCAGCATATGGTTTCTAGCGCTTTCTGTTGACCATTTTCCACGATTTTTTACAACCCCGCACACGCGCCTAACCAGGCTGACAGCATCAGGCTGTTTTGCGTCCAAGCAAAAATCCACGGAATGGCGCGCAGATTGTCTACACCACCTTTCTGGCGGTGTTTGGCTTGGCGTAATCCGAGTGACAGTTTACCCAGTTCCAGTTCCGGCGTTGCGGCGCGGAAGTAAGGAACAAAGTTATGCTTTTCAAGCATATAACAGCGATACATATCGTAAGATGTGCGAGAAAGGCTCATCCATGATGTCGTGCTATTTCGGTTTCGGTTCTGGCGGCAGCAGTAGGTTGGCCTCAAGGATAGCACCGGTATAGAGCGACAAACTGCTGATGGTCACTTCCGGTAATCCGAACTTGAAGTGGATCATTTCGCCCTGTTCGGTGACGCGTAGGCCGCCTTTCAGGCTGCCCGGCGGTTGTGACAGTAGGGCAAAGCGTGAGCCGGTACGCCACCGCGACCGATGGAGCTGCCGCATCCGTGGAACGGCGTAAGCGCAATGCCGGTTTTCTCGCAGGTTTTGATCAGTGCGTCCTGCGCGCGGTATTGCGCCCAGGAAACCGCCATCACGCTCGCATCTTTGGCGGAGTCGGAATAGCCGATCATCACCATCTGCTTGTCCTGGATAAAGCCGCGATATCAGTCGATACTCAGCAGTTGCTTCATCACATCGTCGGTGTTGTTCATCGGCGTTACTAATATCGCGTTTGCTTAAGTGTGCCTGCGCTTTCAGACGATCGAACGCCTGAGATAAAATTTCCTGGTTGCTGGCCGCTTCGCCATGTGGCGAAATTAAGTGATATTGCACTGCAGTGTTGGTTAGATTAAGGAACTGGCTGAAGGCGAGCGCGACCGGGAGCATCTCCTCATTGGAGAGATTTTGTAGCGTGTTTAACAGCTCCTGACAGTGCTTTTCATTGCCAGCGCGGAACGATTTTGACAGCTTACGGTTGTATCGTACCTTATCAAGAATACTCTCTCCTAATGCATACTTGATGGTGTCACCAAGAAGTTTACCTAGCATGCTCATATTACTTAGCATCGCGGAATATTGCTCGTTCATATTTACCCTAGCCCATTTCTATTCGCGTTCATCGAAAGAAATGTTGCACTATGGCACAATGTCTGGATAAACGGCGGTCCGGTGCAGTAGTGCACCACGTCCATGAGGACGCACAGCAATTTCTCAATCACACCCACCAAGGCGTGATCCCCGAGCATTCATAGCTGGAGATCGGCGGATGTAGTTTGCTGACGCTCACGCATCCCGGCCAACGCTCTCTCACCGGTGCCAGCGCTTCCGTCACCAGACCGTTTAAATCGTCCAGCGTTAATCCTGGAAGCTGGCGGATATCCATATGCAGCTCACAGTAGGCACAGGTGCGGTTGGCCGCATCTCCATCGTGGATATGGCCGAAATTCATGGTTCGGATGGGGGATATGGAACGTCGCTTTATGATAACGGTTTTGCAGCGTATTTCGCAACACCATCAAATGAGAGATGACATCGTGCATCAGTTCGATCGCGTTTACGCCGTGCATAGGATCGCTCAAATGGCCGGATTGCCCCTAAATCCACGCGGCATTTGACATATGGCCTTTGTGGGCGCGAATCGCTTTCAACGAGGTTGCTTCGCCAATGCTTGCACAGTCCGGGCGCATCTGCGTAGATTCAGAGAAATATCAGAGAAATATTTGGCGCCGCGATGGTGGTCTCTTCATCGGCAGTCGTCAGCACGTCAATCGGTTTAGTCAGCGTTGCCGGATCGATGTCACATAGTTCATCCAGAATAAAGACGAGAAGCCTTTCATATCCGCAATGCCCAGCCCCCGTAAAACTTGTTATCGTGCTCTGTCAGGGTAAGGGGCTACGCGCCAAACGGCCATCATCAAACGGTACCGTATCGGTATGCCCGGCCAGCAGCAAAGCCCATGACCTTAGCCGTTGCTCGCCAGCAGATTGAATTTATGGCGTGTTCCGGGCACCGACTGTACCTCAACGTGAAAGCCCAAATCGGTAAACAAATCCGGCGAGCAGATTGATTAATGCTTCATTACTCTTATCGAGCGCCTGGTCGGTGGAGCTGATGGTAGCATCAATATTTATGCATTTATTTTGCATAAAAATACAATAATGCGTAGCGAAAGGAAAATGTTTTCTAACCCTTGGATAAGACATTACCTGATAGTCTACACTTGCACCGCTCGAATACCGTTAGCGGGTTTGGCGTTTTGTAGATACCTTGCTTTAACGACATTGTTTTAACAACACTGTTTTAACGATGCACCGTTTATATTACTTTAGTAGAAGGTATGCAGATCCCATGCTGAATACATTAATTGTTGGCGCAAGCGGTTATACTGGCGCTGAACTTGCGCTCTATCTGAATTGTCATCCTTAGATGAACCTTATCGCACTTGCGGTATCCGCGCAGAGCGTTGATACGGGAAAATGCATTTCTGATCTGCACCCTCAACTGAAAGACATCATCGATTTTCCGGTAAACGCGCTGAAGGATAACGCCGAAGCCGCCAAAGGCATCGATGTGGTATTTATGGCGATCAACCACAAAGTAAGTCACGATCTTGCGCCGGTGTTTCTGGCCACAGGTTGCGTGGTGTTCGATCTTTCCGATGTGTTTTGCGTGCAGGATGCTGAATTTTATCGTGGCTACTACGATTTCAGGCATCAACACTCTAGCTGGCTAGAGCAGTCGGTGTATGGCTTGGCCAAGTTTCAGGTAGAGCGCGTCAAGCAAGCGCAGCTGATTTGCCCCCAGATTGTTACTCCACGGCGTCACAGCTGGCACTGAAACCGCTGGTGGATGCGCAAGTGCTCAACACCGACCAGTGGCTGGTTATCAATGTGGTTAACGGTGTGAGAAAAGCCGGACGTAAAGCGTCGCTCACCAGTAGCTTCTGCGAGGTGAGCTTGCAACCTTATGGCGTATTCAATCACCGCTATTAACCTGAAATCACGACCCACCTTGGCATCCCGGTTATTTTCACGCCGCATCTGGGGAACTTTGCGCGTGGGATTCTGGCGACCATTACCTGCCGCCTGAAACCGGGCGTCGGCGCGCAGGATGTGGCGGAAGCCTACCACAATCCTTATCACGATAAACCGCTAGTGCGCCTCTACGATAAATGAGTTCCGGCGTTAAAATCGGTTATCGGTTTACCGTTTTGCGATATTGGTTTCTCTGTACAGGATGAGCACCTGATTGTTGTCGCCACGGAAGGCAACCTGCTTAAAGGCTCGGCGGCGCAAGCTGTACAGTGCCTGAGTATTCGTTTTAGTTTCCCTGAAACCCAATCTTTGCTCTGACATAATCCTGAGGCACGAAAGTGCTGAATCCGTTAATTATCAAATTCAAACTGGACGGTGTGTTACTGGACAGCGAAGAAGCGCTGGAGCGTCTGTTTACGGCGCTGGTTGCCTATCGTGAGCAATACCAGCGCCAGCTGGTCATTGTGCACGACAGCGGCTTCCTGGTGGATGATCTAAAGTAGAGCAATTGATTGCGCAGTGGATTATTACCAACGGCATGACCGTTAAAGTCAACTCGGCGCTGGATGCGGCTCGTGCGCTGGGGTCGCGCTCGGTAAATATCGCCAGTTGGCGTCATGCCGATCAACTGCCCGCGCTGTTTAACGGCACGCCGATTGGCACGTGAATTCTGGTGTAAATCTATTAATCTGTAAGGTATTTCCGTTGACCGAGTCGGCTGGTCAAAAGCGCTGGTAACGGTCAATGTTTTCAGCAAACAGGAACAGCAGCAGTTAGATCAGGCGCTGAATGCGCTGCTTGCCAAGGTGCAAGCCGACCCGGAACAGATCCTATACAGCGACGCCGAAGCTATTCATAGCTGGGTAGAGAAGAAGCTGATCGACAAAGTGGTGATTTGGGTAAAATCTCCACACTGGCCGCAGCTGTAACGATCAGGTCACCACCGATCTTAACTTTAGTGCAAAGCGAAAATCAGCGAACTGCAACTGGCCGTGCGCCAACTGCGTGCCGCGTTATTCGCTACCGCTGAGGTGAATCAGGATGCGGTGAATGCCGGGTTACATCCATTTGCAAGGTACCCAACCGGTGACCTTTGCTTATTGGTGTCTGGCTTACCATGAAATACTGACACGCGATGAAAGTTGCCTGAAATATACGTTAAAACGTCTTGATGTCAGCCCATTGGCTGCGGCGCGTTGGCCGGGACGGGGCCTCTATCCTATCTGTCGTGAGCAACTGGCGGGCTGACTCGGCTTTGCGTCTTCCAGGCGTAACAGTCTGGATAGGGTGTCAGACAGCGATCATGTGCTATAATTGCTCTCTAATGCTTCAATCGGCATGTTACACCTATCACGCTTTGCCGAAGATCTGACCTTCTTCTAACAGCAGTGAATCCAGGTTTGTTGAGCTGTCCAATCGTGTGACCTCCGGTTACTCCCTAATGCCGCAAAAGAAAAACCCGGATGCGTTAGACTTGATCCGCGGTAAATCGGGTTGGGTACAAGGCACGCTGACCGACATGATGATGACGTTCAAAGGCTTGATGCTGGCGAAGAAAATGCAGGAAGACAAAGAAGGGTTGTTCGACGCGTTTGACACTTGCATGACTGTCTGATGATGGCGGCACTGGTGCTGGAAAGGCATTCAGGTCCGTCGTCCACGCTGCCAGGAAGCGGCGCAGCAGGGTTTACGCCAATGCGACTGAACTGGCAGACTATCTGGTGGCAAAAGGCGTCCGTTCCGCGAAGCGCACAACATTGTCGGTGAAGCTGTGGTGGAAGCTATTCGTCAGGGTAAGCCGCTAGAAGCATTGCCGCTGGCGGATTTGCAGAAATTCAGTGCCACCATTGGCGATGACGTGTATCCCATCTTATCGCTGCAATCCTGTTTGGAAAAACGCAAGACCAAAGGCGGTGTGTCACCACAGCAGGTTGCACAAGTAATTGCCGATATCAAAGGCGTTTGTAACGCTGATAGCGCTCTGTTACCTGTATCATGGCCTGATTTCCTGCCCTTTTTATTCAGCCAATGACCGTAAGTCATAACGCAAGACGCCTCGCATTCTAACTATTTCAGCGCTGACAACGATGCCGCTTTACGTTGGCCTGCGCTATTCTTTCCAGACATACATACAGTATCACTTTACCTGGATAGACAGTGGCGATAACGAAAGGAATGCGACGTGGATATCACCCTCTTTTACAGTGTAGGCGACGGAGTGCTCGGAGTGCTGGTGGGATGGTTGGTTGCCAGCCTGCGTTACCAGCAATACCGCGCTCGGCAAGAAACGGAACAACGTATACAAGAACAAGCGTTACAACAGGCGAAAATCGCGGTACGTGAGCTTCAGCTTGCACGTGATAAGGACGAACAGCGTCTGCGTCAGGATGATATGGAACTGCGTCTGATGCACGGTAAACTCACCGCCAATCAGGAAAAGCTGCTGGTCATGGCCCAGTTACAAGAGGAGTGCAACCAGCTTAATCAGGAATTGCGCGCGCTGCGCGAAGCAAACGGTGCGCAGGAAGCGGAACTGCGTGAAGTCACCATCCGTCTGGAAGAAACGTGCCTTGCCGCTGAGGAAAAACAGCGCTTGTTAATCAATAGCGAGCAGCGCCTCACAACACAGTTTGAAAATCTGGCTAACCGGATTTTTGAGCACAGCGGGCGCCGGGTGGATGAACAGAATCAACAGAGTCTCGATAAACTGCTGACGCCTCTGCGAGAACAATTGGACGGTTTTCGTCGTCAAGTCCAGGAGGGGTTCGGTAGTGAAGCGCGTGAGCGCCACACGCTGGCGCATGAAATTCGCCAATTGCAGCAACTCAACGTGCAAATGGCGCGAGAAGCGGTCAACCTGACGAAAGCCCTGAAAGGTGATAATAAAACCCAGGGGAACTGGGGTGAAATGGTTCTGGGACGCGTGCTTGAGGCTTCTGGCCTGCGTGAAGGCTATGAATACCAAACACAGGTCAGTATTCAGACGGGCGCAAACGGACGCATACAGCCGGATGTGATCGTTCGTCTCCCACAGGGCAAAGATGTGGTGATTGATGCCAAGATGTCGCTGGTGGCCTATGAGCGCTACTTTAACAGCGAGGACGACAGGGAACGTGCTAGCGCACTCAACGAACATATTACCTCCGTGCGTGCTCATATCCGTCTGCTCAGTAATAAGGACTATCAGCAATTACCGGGGCTGCGATCGTTGGACTATGTGCTGATGTTTATCCCCGTTGAGCCTGCTTTTCTGGTTGCTATCGACCGCAATCCTGAATTGATCAGCGAGGCCTTGCAACACAACATCATGCTGGTAAGTCCTACCACGCTGCTCGTCGCGTTACGTACCATCACCAATCTGTGGCGTTATGAACAGCAAAGCCGCAATGCGCAGCAGATCGCCGATCGTGCCTCTCGGCTGTACGATAAACTGCGTCTCTTTGTGGAAGACATGGCGGCTTTAGGGCAAAGTCTGGATAAATCACAGGCTAGCTATCGGCAGGCCATGAACAAACTGGCTTCCGGTCGCGGTAATCTGATAGCCCAGGTAGAAGGTTTCCGTTCTCTTGGCGTTGAGGTTAAGCGTGCCATAAACCCCAACCTGGCAGAGCAAGCGGTGCTCTCTGCCGAGGCCGACTCAAAGGATGCACGCCTGGAAACTCTGTCTGAAACGATTCAAACAGAGACGCCGCTTATTGGGGAAGACGCACAAGGCATGGATACAGAAATGTCAGATCGTCTGTGATACGTCACGTATTTTCACGTTTTACAACTTTATTCAATGCATCATAGAGCGGTGGCTTTTTAAGCCTGCTCTGTTACACTCTCCCCATTAAAGGGTAGTTTCAAAATTCGATGTTCCTCTTCAATAGTTGAGGCGAAACGCGCATAGACAGAGACACGCTAAGATCGTGTTGCGAACAACGCTCGATAGCGCAATGTGAACGGTGAGTTCAACCGCTATAGTGCGCAAAAGGGATTGACCACAATTCTGATTTGGAAAAGTAGGGCGAAGAACATGACGAACGATCCGGAGAAAACCACGCATTTTGGTTTTCGTACTGTCGATAAAAACGATAAAGGGACCATGGTAGCAGGAGTATTTCACTCGGTAGCGGAAAAATATGACCTGATGAACGATTTGATATCCTTCGGGATTCATCGTGCCTGGAAACGGTTTACCATTGAATGTAGCGGTATCCGGCGTGACCAACGCGTACTGGATCTGGCGGGCGGGACGGGGGATTTAACCACTAAATTCTCACTCCTGGTCGGCGAATCAGGAGAAGTGGTGTTGGCTGATATAAATGCTTCCATGCTGAAAGTGGGACGCGAAAAACTTCGCAATCTGGGAATTATTGATAACGTCAGCTATGTGCAGGCCAATGCGGAGGCGCTACCTTTTCCGGATAACTACTTTGACTGCATCACCATTTCTTTCGGTTTACGCAACGTGACGGATAAAGACAAAGCGCTGCGCTCCATGTTTCGCGTCCTGAAACCCGGCGCTCGCTTGCTGGTGCTGGAGTTTTCCAAACCGATATTGAGACCGCTCAGCAAAGTCTACGATTTCTATTCGTTCCATGTTTTGCCGCGTATTGGAGATATGGTGACCAAAGATGCGGGCAGCTACCGTTATTTGGCGGAATCGATACGTATGCATCCGGACCAGGAAACGCTGAAGGGCATGATGGTGCATGCGGGATTTGACAGTGTAAACTATTTCAACCTCACGGGAGGCATTGTCGCATTACACCGTGGGTTCAAATTTTAATTTGTTTTATAGTTGGATACGCTGATGCTGATAACGTCTGTGCTGACTGCCGTGCTGGAAACGGCGTTAAATAGCCTGCTTTTTCGCGAACGTAGCTTGAAAGCGGCGCGCCAGCGACTACAGGGAAAAACGCTCAAAATTGTGTTAGCAGAACTGCCGGTACCGCTGGTATTAGTCTTTGGTGAGCACCGCGTTGATGTGGTAAGCCAGTGGGCTGATACGGCGGATTGTCAGTTAGAAACCCGAATACCCGCATTGCTCACATTGCGCGATCGCCAGCAGCTTTCATCGCTGATGGGTCGTGGTGAACTTGTGATTGAAGGGGATATGCAGGTTGTTCAACACTTTGTCAATCTATTGGATTTGGCGGAGTGCGACCCTGAAGAGTGGCTTGCGCCTTACACTGGCGACGTTTTTGCGCAAGGCATTGGTCAGACGGTACAAGGCGCGTTTTGCGGTGCGGCCCGTTTTTTCGATCGCCAGCGGCACTACTTGGCAGAAAGCATAACAGAAGAGTGGCGGCTTGCGCCTGGGCGTTTAGAAGCGACCTGGTGGTATGATGAAGTGGCCGCGTTAAGTGATGACGTTGATATGCTGGCGGCACGACTGGCGAAGTTGGAGTCCGCCGCATGACGCCAACTGAATTGCTGCGCCTTTACCGCATTATTCGCATCATGTTGAGCTATGGGTTCGATGAACTGATCCCGCATTTGCGCATCACCTTATCGTTGCGCATCTGGTTTAAATTCCTATTCTGGATGCCAAACTGCCATAAGGACAAACCGCTTGGTGAACGTTTGCGTTTGGCGTTGCAGGAACTGGGCCCAGTGTGGATCAAGTTCGGTCAAATGATGTCTACTCGGCGCGATCTTTTTCCACCGGAGATTGCCGATCAGCTCGCTATTCTTCAGGATCGAGTAGATCCCTTTGACGGCAAACTGGCCCGTGAGCAGATCGAACTATCGATGAGGGGCATTCCACTCGAAAGTTGGTTTGATGATTTTGAAATAGTGCCACTAGCCTCTGCGTCTATCGCACAGGTGCATGCTGCGCGGCTCAAAACCAACGGCCAGGAAGTGGTTATTAAAGTCATTCGTCCTGATATTCTCCCCGTCATCAAGGCTGATATGCGGCTGATGAACCGTTTGGCGAGCTGGCTGCCGATGCTGTTGTCGGATGGACGACGTTTGCGCCCGCGTGAAGTCGTACGTGAATACGAAAAAACCCTGCTTGATGAGTTAAACCTGCTGCGTGAAGCGGCAAATGCCATTCAATTGCGCCGTAACTTTGATGGCAGTTCGATGCTGTATATTCCGGAAATATATTCGGATTATTGCAGTGAAAACATGTTGGTCATGGAGCGTATCTACGGTATTCCGGTCTCAGATGTTGAGGAGCTCAAAGCCAACGGCATCAATATGCCGCTGCTGGCGGAGCGCGGCGTACAGGTGTTCTTTACTCAGGTATTCCGCGACAGCTTCTTCCACGCCGATATGCATCCGGGAAATATTTTTATCAGTTATGAACACCCTGAAAACCCGCAATATATCGGTATTGATTGCGGTATCGTTGGGTCGCTGAACAAAGAAGATAAGCGTTATCTAGCAGAAAACTTCATTGCCTTTTTCAATCGCGATTATCGTCGCGTAGCTGAACTGCATGTGGATTCTGGCTGGGTGCCTGCCGATACCAATGTTGAAGAGTTTGAATTTGCGATTCGTACCGTGTGTGAACCCATTTTTGAAAAGCCATTGGCAGAGATCTCCTTTGGGAATGTGTTATTAAACTTGTTCAATACGGCGCGCTGCTTCAACATGGAAGTGCAGCCACAGTTGGTCTTGCTGCAAAAGACGCTGCTTTACGTTGAAGGTGTCGGTCGCCAGCTATACCCGCAGTTAGATTTATGGAAAACGGTTAAGCCTTTTCTGGAGTCGTGGATGAAAGATCAAATGGGGGTTGCCGCACTGATTCGCGGACTAAAAGAAAAGGCCCCCTTCTGGGCGGGAAAACTACCGGAAATTCCCGAGTTGATTTACGATTGTTTGTGGCAGCATAGGCTGCTGCGCCATAGCGTTACACAACTGACAAATGAACTGCGCATGCAGCGGGTGCGCCAAAGCCAGTCGCATTATTTACTTGGCGTTGGCGTGGCGTTGCTACTGGCTGGGTTACTCATGTTGGTTGGGTATCAGGATCTCCCGGAAGTGATTTCGGCGGGGTTAATGGCCGCTGGTGTTGTGAGCTGGGTCATTGGTTGGTGTCGTACACGTTGAAGTAGGTCATGACAGACGTCATTAATAGCCTTTAATAGCCGTATATAATAGTTACGGCTTTGACTTTATTTGACCTTATATGCCTTTCTTTTCCGCCACAGGAAAAGGCGTTGCAGGAAACGTAAACCGAGCGCATCCTCTGGGCATGCATTCCTCTAGGTGAGAATAATGCGCGGTGACTAGTTTTTGGATACCAATGCACACACGAATGTTTACGGTGTGAAAGATTATGGATAGCTCCTCTTTGTGGAAAAGAGATAATTGGTATGGGTGGTATTAGTATTTGGAGCTTATTGATCATTGGGGTGATTGTGCTGCTGCTTGGTACTAGTAAGCTGAGAACGCTAGGCGCCAAAATTTGGGCGCATCGATTAAAGGCTTTAAAAAAGCCATCAGCGATGACCAAACTTCGCCCGCTGATAGCGCATCTACAAAGATAGCGCATCTACAAACCAGAATGAAAAACACAGCCGGATGCCTATTTCGCGACGAAGTCCATCAAGGAACAACAGACTGACGCAAAATTAGAAGAAACGAAGAGCCAGCATAAAGAGCAGGTATAATCGGTGTTTGATATTGGATTTGGTGAGCTGATGCTCGTAATAATGATGATCGGCCTGGTGGTACTCGGGCCTGAACGCCTGCCCGTTGCGGTGAAAACCATTGTTAGCTGGGTTAGAACGCTGCGCTTGCTAGCGTCTATAGTGCAAAATGAACTTTGCCAAGAGTTGAAGTTGCAAGAGTTGCAGGACGGTTTAAAAAAGGTGGAGCAAGCTAGCCTGAAAAACCTTTTTCAAGAGCTGAAAGCCTCTATAGATGAACTTAAAGAAGCGGCGGATGGTGAGGCTGCTCTGCTCATGATAGGGTTATCAACGCTGAGCAGGCGTCTTCGTCAGCAGCGTTACCGTCTGTCGACCAACTCGAAGTTGCTGCGCTCTCCTCATCCCTTATCGATGTGGCGCCTGTGGTAGTGAATAACGCACTAGAAGCGCATTCCGCAACGGATCTGCCTAACAATACTTCAGCTGTCGCTGTCATGGTACCGATCAATGATGTGCCCAATAAGCGCGCAGCGCCTGCACCGACTATCGCGCCTTCCCAATCCTCTGCTGATGAATTCTAGTCTTATGGCCGTTGAAGATGCACAATCGTTAATCAGTCACCTGATTGAGCTTCGCAAGCGCCTGTTAAACAGCATTCTTTGTGTGCTGGGCGTATTTGTCGTGCTGGTTTTTTTGCTAACGATATTTATCAGATAGTCTCAGCACCGCTTATTGAACAACTGCCTGCTTGGGGCCAGTATGATTGCCACTGATGTGGCTTCTCCGTTCTTTATGCCGATTAAACTCACGATGATCGTGTCGGTGTTTATCGCTACACCCTTGGTGTTGTATCAAGTCTGGGCGTTTCTCAGTCCTGCGCTGTACAAACATGAACGTCGCCTGATGATGTCGTTGCTGTTTTCCAGCAGCATAATGTTCTATGCGGGCATGGCATTTTCCTACTTTGTGGTGTTCCCACTGGCGTTTGGTTTTTTGCCAAGATAGCACCCGCATGGGGTGCAAATCGCCACCGATATCAACAAAACTATCTTGATTTTGTGATGGCACTATTTATGGCGTTTAGCGTCTCTTTCCAGGCACCTATTGCTATTGTACTGCTGTACTGGAGCGGTGTTTACCAACACGGAAGATTTAAAGAAGAAGCGGCCTTATGTGCTTGGTTGGCGCTTTTGTTGTTGGTATGCTGCTGACGCCGCCAGATGTGTTCTCGCAGACGTTGTTAGCTATTCCGATGTACCTGTTGTTTGAAGTCGGCCTGTTCTATTCACGTTTTTACGTGGAGAAAGGACGCCGTCAGTATGAGGAGGAAGAGCGCGAGGCAGAAGAAAGCAACGAAGCTCTATCGTCCTGAATCCTGTTGCTATTTCCGCTTAGGCGGGGATTTCCTCAAATTTGCATTTGCTCTTCCCTTCGGGACACGCTCGCCGAAGCGGGAATGTCATTCATTACCCTTCAGGAATATCCATATTTATATTTAATATTAGTGTCAATCTGACAAATAGCCAATTTGCTCACGATCGTGCTCTGGTCATTGAGCGTGCTCAGGCGTTTGCGGTGAGCGGAATAATCATCACCGGAACCAACCTGCATGAAAGTGAGAAGGCACTGACACAGGAATATCCAGACTATTTGCTGGTCGGCGGGAGTGTGCATCCCAATGATACCAGCAATTGGTCGATAGGGCGGCGAAGCGGATTTTGCAGTTGATGCAACAGTCTGTTGTTGTGGCGCTGGACGAGTATGGCTTGGACTTTAATCGCAATTTCTCAACGCCTGATGAGCAGGAACACGCCTTTTCCGCGCAGTTATCGTTGTCTAAAGAGCAGGGTTACCCGTATTCTGGAATTGCCGTGACGCCCATGAGCGTTTTATTGCGCTACTCTTTCCCTGGTTGGATAAGCTGCCGGGTGGTGCGGTGCTGCACTGTTTCACGGGGACACAGGAGTTGGATGAGTGCTTGTGTCTTGGACTTTCGATTGGTATCACCGGTTGGGTGTACGATGAGCGATGCGGAACTGCACTTCGCCATCTGCTAAGATAGATTCCAATCGACCGCCTGTTATTGGAAACAGGCGCGCCCTATTTGTTACATCTGGATTTATCAACAAAACTTGCATCCCGGCCGTAATGAACCCTGCCTTTTGCCGCATATCGTTCAGTAGGTTGCTGCCTAGCGCAATGAAGACGCCAGGATGTTGGAGAAAAAGTAGATGAAAACGCACGCCGGATTTTCCGGCTGTCATAATTCTGGAGAATAATTATGAGCAATGTTTTTCCTGGCGCTTTTCCCGGACGTCGCCTGCGCCGTTTACGCCGTCATGATTTCAGCCGTCGCCTTGTTGCTGAAAATCAGTTGACGGTCAACGACCTGATTTATCCTGTCTTTGTGATGGAAGGCAAAAATCAGCGTCAGGAAGTGCCTTCTATGCCGGGCGTATACCGCATGACGCTGGATCTACTGGTGAAAGAGGCGGAAGAACTCGCCAAGTTGGGTATCCCGATACTCTCACTGTTTCCTGTGATCGATACTGATAAGAAGTCGCTGAACGCCGAAGAAGCCTACAACCCCGAAGGGCTGGTGCCTCGAGTGATCCGCATGATCAAAAATGCAGTGCCGGAGTTGGGGTTGCTTACAGACGTTGCTCTAGATCCTTATACAACGCATGGGCAAGATGGCATTATTGATGAAGATGGCTATGTGATAAATGACATCACCAAATCCGTTCTAGTGCGTCAGGCACTATGTCATGTATGGGCGGGTGTGGAAATCATTGCACCAAGCGACATGATGGATGGGCGCATTGGTGCCATTCGTGCCGACCTGGAAGCGCAGCATCTAGTGAACACCCAGATCATGGCTTACTCGGCAAAATATGCCTCTTGCTACTATGGGCCTTTTCGCGATGCGGTAGGTTCGGCAAGCAATCTGAAAAGCGGTAACAAAAAAACCTATCAGATGGACCCGGCCAACGGGGATGAAGCCTTACAGGAAGTCGCTCAGGATTTGCAGGAAGGAGCGGACATGGTGATGGTGAAACCCGGTATGCCTTATCTGGATATATTGCATCGTGTTAAAGAAACGTTTGGCGTGCCGACCTTTGCCTATCAGGTCTCCGGTGAGTATGCCATGCACATAGCGGCCATTCGCAACGGCTGGCTTCAGGAGCAGCCGCTGGTGATGGAGTTACTGCTGTGCTTCAAGCGCGCAGGGGCCGACGGCGTTCTGACCTATTTTGCCAAGCGAGTCGCACAATGGCTGCGTGATGAACAGCTTTCCCGCTAATCGTCCTATCCGCTTATACCTATCCGTTCGCCGCCGGTGAGAACACTCACCGGCGGCGTTTCTTTTTTCTGGTAGCATGTGACTACAGCTTTTTGAACTGGCGATTATCGAGGCTTTGCGGCACATGCTTGTTGAGAAAATTAAGCAGCAGCATGGAGCGGGCTTCACCGTCAGGCTCACTGTAAATCGCCTGTAGCCCGGTAAACACACCTTCGGTAATCAGCACGATATCCCCTGGATGCGGTGTTTTTGGATCGTGAATCATCTGTATCGGATGTTGCGTCAGTTCGATAATGACTGTCACGGGGATGACGGCAGGCAGAGAGCCGAAACGGATAAAATGGCTGACGCCCGTGTAGCGGCAATGGTGGCGGTATGGATGGATGCATTCGGGATCGAACTCAACAAACAGGTAGTTGGGAAACAGTGGCTCGCTGAATTCCGTGCGTTTTTCCCGCACGATCTTTCCCGTTTTGATTATCGGGCTTAGGTAGTTAACGGACTGGCGTTCAAAGTGTTCTTTGGCGTGCCGCAGCTGCCCACGTTTGCAATACAATAAATACCAGGCTTTAATACTGTGTTGTGTCGAGGGTCTGTCAGTCGATGAGCATTGCTGAGAAGCATAACAAAACCCCGTACGGATAAATAGCAGCATAAAGAAGCGACAGAATTGGCAAGAAACCTTATAATGTCGTTTTCACAGACTGCATTTACAATCAGCATGAAATATCGTTATTTACGTGAATTTCTCGCGCTTCTTGAACAGAAGGGAGAACTGAAACGCATTCGCTACTCTGTCAGTCCCCATTTGGAAATGACGGAGATTGCCGACAGAACGCTGCGTGCGGGCGGTCCAGCGTTGCTGTTTGAAAATCCCACCGGTTATACCATGCCAGTGCTGTGCAACCTGTTCGGCACCCCGGAGCGGGTTGCAATGGGTATAGGACAGGATAGCGTGACAGCGCTGCGTGATGTCGGCAAGCTACTGGCCTTTTTGAAAGAGCCTGAGCCGCCTAAAGGATTCAGAGAATTAATGGAAAACATGCCAAAATTTCGTCAGGTGCTCAATATACCCACCAAACGGCTGTCATCGGCTCCTTGTCAGGAGCAGGTCTTGTCTGGGGAAGACGTCGATCTGACCCGTATTCCTGTGATGCAGTGCTGGCCGGAAGATGTAGCTTCCTTGATTACTTGGGGCTTAACGATTACACGTGGGCCGAACAAGGCGCGTCAGAATATCGGTATTTATCGCCAGCAGGTGCTGGGTAAAAACAAGCTGATCGTGCGGTGGTTATCTCATCGCGGCGGCGCGTTGGATTTCCAGGAGTGGTGTCAGGAAAATCCTAGTCAACGCTTCCCGGTTTCTGTCGCGCTCGGTGCCGACCCGGCGACTATCCTTGGTGCAGTAACCCCGGTGCCGGATACACTTTCCGAATACGCCTTTGCCGGGCTACTGCGCGGTTATAAAACCGAAGTGGTGAAATGTCTCTCCAATGATTTGGAAGTGCCTGCTAGCGCAGAAATTGTTCTGGAAGGGTACATTGAACCGGGAGAAATAGCGGCGGAAGGGCCGTATGGCGATCACACAGGCTATTACAATAAGGTGGATAACTTCCCGGTATTTACCGTTACGCATTTGACACAGCGTCAGGACGCCATTTACCACTCCACCTACACCGGACGCCCACCCGATGAACCTGCCGTATTAGGGATGGCGCTGAATGAAGTGTTCGTGCCGATTTTGCAAAAACAATTCCCGGAAATTGTCGATTTTTATCTGCCGCCGGAAGGGTGTTCCTATCGTTTGGCAATCGTCACCATGAAAAAACAGTACGCCGGTCATGCCAAACGGGTGATGATGGGCATATGGTCTTTCCTACGCCAGTTTATGTATACTAAGTTTGTCATTGTCTGCGATGACGACATCAATGCGCGTGACTGGAAAGACGTTATCTGGGCGATTAGCACCCGTATGGACCCGGTACGAGATACGGTATTGATAGAAAATACACCAATAGACTATTTGGATTTCGCGTCACCGGTGTCGGGGCTAGGTTCCAAAATGGGGCTGGATGCCACCAATAAGTGGCCCGGTGAAACTCAGCGCGAGTGGGGGCTTCCCATCAAGAAGGATCCCGAGGTGTGTGCCCGTATCGATGCCATATGGGATGAGCTTGCCATTTTTAACGACAGCCCGCCGCGTGCTTGATGTATGGTGTGCCGCTATCACTCGTTTTGCTTTTATCACCCTTAGAGGGAATGCATGACAACATTGAGCTGTAAAGTGACATCCGTAGAGGCGATAACTGGTACGGTTTATCGGGTACGTTTGTTGCCGGAAGCCCCTTTCTCTTTCCGTACCGGTCAGTATTTAATGGTGGTAATGGATAAGCGTGATAAGCGCCCGTTCTCGATGGCATCAACGCCAATGGAACAGCAGTTTATCGAACTGCACGTAGGGGTCTCAGAGCTGAACTTGTATGCGATGGAAGTGATGGATCATATTCTGAAAGATCGCGCTCTGATGGTGGATATCCCCCACGGTGAGGCTTGGTTGCGCGAAGAAAGCGATCGTCCGCTGATCCTGATTGCTGGCGGCGCGGGGTTCTCTTATGTGCGTTCTATTTTGCTGACGGTACTGGCTCACCAACCTGAGCGTGAGGTAGCGATCTACTGGGGTGGGCGGGAGATCAAGCACCTGTATGATTTGACCGAGCTACAGATTCTGGCAAGCCAACATGCAAATTTGCAGGTTATCCCTGTGGTTGAGCAACCTGAAAAAGAGTGGAACGGCAGAACGAGTACGGTGCTCAGCGCGGTATTGCAGGATTATGGCACACTGTCAGGCCACGATATCTACATTGCAGGCCGCTTTGAAATGGCAAAAATTGCCCGCGAGCGCTTTTGTAAAGAGCGTGGTGCATTGATTCACCACCTCTACAGCGACGCCTTCTCATTCATTTGAGAGCGTTAAAAAACGTGCTCTTTCCGGCGGAGTTCATCAGCGGAAGGAAACAGCACGTGTACTAAGGTTGCACCAAAGCATCTTACGTTCTGGCCAGGCAGACCCGTACAAGTCGCAATGGGATGCGATACCGGATTACTTAAATTTACAGGTTTATACCGTCCAGCGCCGCGCCTGCTCTCTGATGATGAAGACCAATCCAGGACGGTCAGAGACCACATCCGACCATCGCGCATTTCCAGTAGTTCGTTAAACAACGGGTTCAGCCATTCAAAGTGTTCCAGCCAGGGTTCGATGGAATAGGCTGCGGCGAGGTGCAGGTGCACTTCCATTGCGAAGTGCAGTGCCAGTTTCTTACCGTGTTTGGCCGCCAGATCCATGATTTTCAAAAACGGCGTTACGCCGCCAACGCGCGGGGCTCATTCATTCAATAACCCAATACATCATCAAACGTAATACTCACGTTTGATGTAAGTACCGATAAGCCTATCGTGCATTTCGGATTACGATTGAGGCGTTTCAATCGGTTGCACAGCGTGCAGA
>JBPETC010000003.1:0-45341 GCA_051710325.1 Symbiopectobacterium sp. | reverse complement strand
GAGCGCTGTGTTTGAAGCGGATTATCCCTCATGCATTTGTGCCTCTCCTGCGTAAGTTGCTGGAACTGCTCTCAGGGTTCAGAGTGGCATTTTGGTGCACTGATGGCTATAGGGCTTACAACGACGACATAGGCCTTTCGCCATCAATGCTAAAAGCCATGAAGGGTATTACACTGATCAAGAAAGATTGCAGGTTTTTTACTAGAAGCGAACGCAGCCTGTTGTCTTATGGAAACAAGTAGCACGAAGCACACTGATATTCTTCCCGCCCGATTCGTTCGAATGCGGTATACTATGAATATTTATTTGCGCTTCATCTACGATATTTGATATAAATTACTTTTAAACCAGAGTGAATAATTGAAAGACTAAAGAGTATGTCGATCTTTGCGCGCGTAGTGCAGAGTGGATCGTTTACCGCTGCAACCAGACAATTAAATATGAGCGTTTTTGCCGTCAGCCAAACGGTGACTCGGCTATAAAAAGAAAGAGGAGCTATAAATCAAGCTGCTCAATCTCGGCGCGCGTGGCATTTGGCTTACAGAAAGCGGCAAGATCTACTACCACGGCTGCCGGCGTATGCTGTATGAGGCGCACGAAGCGCACGATCAGCTCTACGCCTTCAACAACGCGCCGATCGGCACGCTGTGCATTGGCAGTTTCTCCATCATGGCGCAAAATGTGCTGCTAGACATGACAGCAGAGATGCTACTAAAATATCCGGGCTATTGGTCAATCTGGTCACTGGCATTCCCGCCCCGATCTGATTGCAGACGGGTTGTGGATATCGTTATCCGAGTGGGTGCTTTGCAGGACTCCTGCCTGTTTGCAAAATCTCGGTTCGATGCCAATGGTGGTGTGCGCCGCCAAACGTTATTTGACCCAGCATGGCACTCCGGAAAACCGTCAGACGTGGAAAGTTTCTCCTAGTTGGAACACACCGTGCGTGAAGACAGTGAATTCAAAACTGATCGCCTTAGAGGACATTTCTACCAAAATCGCACCGCATGATCACTTTTCCACTAACGATTCGCAGACGCTGGTACGCTGGCTCAAAACCGGTGCAGAGGCATCACTTATATCCACTGATGCGGATAATCGACGAGATTGCACGCGGCGAAGTGGAAATGCTATTCAACCGCTATCACTCCGATCCGAGCCTGATTTACGCGTTGTATACACCCAAGGATAACTTACCGCTCAAAGTACAACTGTACATCAACTATATAACGGAGTATTTTAAGAACGTTGCTCAAATTTATCAAAGCAATAGAGAAGAAGCGTTGTGAAAATAATTATTTTCACACTACGTTATTAACCTAAAAATTAAGTTTAGTATAGATTATCTTTACGTTCACATAGTTATGCTGTGCTCTCTTTAACAAAAAGGTATTTATGACAACAGTATTTAGTATTTCAAGGAGTTTATTTTCAAGAACGATTTCATTGAAAGAAATAAAAGATGCCAAAACCCAAGTGAAATCAAAAGATTTTTGGATAGAATTGCAGACTGATTTTGTGGAACTGATAAAGAAAATGCCAATATAAGAATATACGATCTTTAATCAGTTAAAGATCGTGGCGTTACCCGCGTTTAAAGATGCGTTCACCTACACGACGACAGTGATAAATAATACCGCGTTTACCGTCAATCTGTCTATTGGTGCTTTATTTTCTGCGAGTGAGATCTCTGCGGCGGGGAAAACCATCAGTCTTGAATGAACATATCAAGACCTTCACTTCAGAATATTTCATCGAACAAGACATTCATCTTGAACAAGTAAAAAGACATACCAAGAAGTGAAGTATATCTTTGTCATAGCACGGCCCATCATGAACGCATTACCGTCGACATACTGCCACAGATTATTAGTAATATATAAGAAAAACAAAAAGAATCGCTAAATGTTGCACTCTCGCAAATTAGTGTTATCGATATCAATAACTAAATTGATCAGCATACCAAAGAAAGCGATATCACTGATCGGCGACACCACTAAAAAATTGTTTATTTCTTTAGAGAATCAGGAAAATGTCACCGTTGAAATACATATCATCAATAACCTTGATGCTGAAAACATCGAGTTTATCAAAAAATTTATCCTAAATCTAAATATCACTGTTTATACGCAAAAGCGCGGGTTGATATCGACACTAGCGGTAACTGTCATGTCTCTGACATTACCCTCCTCACATCCCGGCATTAAGTAGTCACCGTCATGCATTTTTATACTAACATGACGGTGACAAAGCACGGGAACTTATGTAGTACCGCCTACTGTCATACTGTCCAGTTTCAGCGTCGGTTGCCCAACGCTAACAGGCAGGTTTTGGCCCTCTTTACCGCACACGCCAACGCCTTTATCCAATGCCAAATCGTTACCCACCATCGAAATCTGCTGCATGGCTTCTATACCGGACCCAATCAGAGTTGCATCTTTAACCGGCGTCATAACTTTTCCATTTTCAATTAGATAGGCTTCAGAGGTTGAGAACACGAACTTGCCGGAGGTGATATCCACCTGGCCACCACCAAAGTTGGGCGCATATAAACCGTATTCCACGCTGGAAATAATCTCTTCCGGCGTTGATTTACCCGCCAACATGTAGGTATTGGTCATGCGTGGCATCGGCAAATAGGCATAAGACTCGCGGCGACCATTACCAGTCGGCGCTACCCCCATCAAACGCGCGTTGAGCTTGTCTTGCATGTAGCCTTTCAGTACACCGTTCTCAATCAGCACGTTGTATTGTCCAGCCACGCCTTCGTCATCCATCGCCAACGAACCTCGGCGTCCTTCCAGCGTACCATCATCCACAACGGTGCATAGTTCAGAGGCAACCAGCTTGCCCATCTGCCCGCTGAACACCGACGTGCCACGGCGATTAAAGTCCCCTTCCAGTCCGTGTCCGACAGCTTCATGCAGCAGCACCCCCGGCCAGCCTGCTCCCAGTACCACCGGCATCGTGCCCGCAGGGGCAGAAACAGCGGAAAGGTTAACCAACGCCATACGCACCGCTTCTTTCGCCCAGGCCTCCACCCGTACTTCTCCTTCCACCACTTGCCAGAAGTAGTCGTAACCCACGCGCGCGCCACCGCCGCTGGCACCGCGTTCACGTTTACCATCCTGCTCAACCAGCACGCTGATCGACAGGTGCACCAACAGACGCACATCAGCTGCCAGCGTGCCGTCGGTTGCCGCCACCAGCACGTGTTCATAGATACCGGTCAGGCTGACACTCACTTCCTGCACACGAGCGTCTGCCGCGCGTGCCACATTGTCTGCGTGTTGCAGCACTGCCAGTTTCTCTTCACGGCTCAGGCTATCCAGCGGATTGAGCTGCGGATATAGCGCACGATGATCGTTTTCCACCATCGTACGAACACGGCCAGTGCCCTGTTCGCGTACGATGCTACGCGCTGCCTGGGCACTTTGGTGCAGCGCATTTATTGTGATTTGGTCTGCATAGGAAAACCCGGTTTTTTCCCCGCTTACCGCGCGAATACCGACCCCTTTATCGATATTGTAAGAGCCATCTTTAATGATGCGGTCTTCCAACATCCAGGATTCATGGTAACTGGATTGAAAATAGAGATCGGCATAATCCAGGCGACGTTCATTCAATACCTCTAACACCGAGAACAGGTCTTGCTGGCTCAAGTTGTTAGCAGTGAGTAACTGTTCACTGACAAATGAAAGACTCATATTTTTTCCACTTTAGTTTACATGAAATCGATGAATAAACGGCACGGAGCTATCACACTATGCTAGCATATTAACGTCGCTCCTGTGCCGCATTTTTTGCAACTCGCGCAGAACTTCCTTAATCGTAGACTAATCCAAGGCTGCCATGAATCTGGTACTGAATCAGCGAAATTTTGTTCCAGAGTGGTGCCAGCGCGTTTCTGATCGCAAACACGGCAGGACCAATAACCGGGTTAACCACAAAGGCGGTAGCCACACCTACCGTGGCTGATATTTCCGGGACAATCACCGCTTCCATAACAATTTGCCGGTTAGCCAGATAGATACTGTCCTTCATAGCGATATCTACTTCCAACCTGTCGACCAGCAGATCATCGGGGTATGCAACATGCCGTCTTTAATCCAGGCCGTGCTGTGCGGATAGAATTGAAATAGAATCCCTTACCAAAAGTATCTCTGAAATCAAACTGCAATTTGCGCAGTAACGCATCAAAACGCACCAGGCGCAGCAAGCGCACCGCCTGACCGGCGCCCGCATTGAAGATGTCGCCCTTTTTGCTAATACGTGTGTGCAAAATACCGCTCAGGCTCGTCAGATGCGGTGCCCACGGTGAACCACACACCATAGAAGATTATAGTCAACATCAAAGGTTGTTGCGCGCAGAAGCGTATCAATACCAAATCAGTCAGCATTTTGCTCCACCGTACCGCCCTTCAAACGCCCTTTGAGTGCGGTGCAAATCCCTTTGGCATTCTCCTGCCAGCTACCGCTGGCAGTAAGCTTGGCTTTGCCGGTATCGATCACACCCTCACTGAGCATCAGCTTATCTTTTTTGATTGCAGCGTAGCCGTGATTTGGCCTATGTTCTGCCAGGCAATCCAGCATTCCAGGCAGGCAACCTGCAAAGCTGGCCAATCTTCAAAGCGAATGGTGGTCATTGAGCGGTTATTTCTTCTCCGCCAGCGCTACGGAGTTGGTTGCTTCATCCCTTTTCCACTTCGGGTTGTAGTAGAGATCATATCGTTCTATGGGACCGTCAAATTAGCATCAATCTCACGCCCGGTAGTGTGAATTTCATTACCTTGCGGCGTATTGCAGCTATTGAGTACCACGTCGTGCCACTGCTGACCGAGCAGTTGCAGCGCGGGGGCGTACACAGCGTCATGCTTTCCAGCACATGGATATTGTTTTGCGCCCCTTTTCGCAAGTCGGTATCGCCATGCTGCATGGCGTGCAATAATCTCAACCAACGCTCTGCATCCAGCGCGGGCAGCGCCAACACCAGTTCAGAGTGTTCAGTTCAGGCACCGTGATAGGCGTTTGTGCTGCCTGCTGTCAGATTGCGCGCGCTAACGTCAGCACATCGCCACGCAATAACCACTGATTGTTAAACTGCGCCGTTTTTCTCAGACTGCCTGAAAGCGTGAACCCTTTTAGATCCCCTTTGACGGCAATCTTGAGCGGCACCGCGTCGTCCCTTGTGTTTTATTGAGCGGCTCAGGTAATCGAGTGCTTACATTTTTAGGTCGGCATCAATACTGACCTCATAGGCCTCAACGCCTTTATAGGGTAAATTCACCGCATCTCTACGACAGGCAGCGGTTCCCGACAGTATGGCTTGCAATGTTTTTCGCAGACCGGGGAACAGTACCGGTACATATTCACCCTTCAGCCTCACCTTTACCAGAAAGGCTTTTCCTGCTCTTCGGTATTGAAACTGAACGTGATGGGCTGCCCTAACCAGTTAGCCGCAATATTATCGCTGTTCAGGGTATTATTGCGATAATGAAAGCCTCCTTTGAGCTATTTCAGCGTACTATTCAGCGGTTTGATATACAGGCTATTGTTACTGAGTTGAATATCGCCACTAGCTTCTACCGCGCCGTGTGCCAAGGGAATATCGAGGTGCAGCGTACTATTGACGTTACCGCCAATTTGTAGTTGCTTTAACGTGTTTCTCACGCTGTCCTTGAGCGGTGTTTGTTCAAAATAGTGTCCGACATCGGTCCCTTCCCCTTGAAGTTCGCCATCAATGAGCAACTTTTTTGCTGTAGTCGGGGATGGCAGCAAGAATATTTCTGCCGGCGACATTCCCTAACTGCATTGATGGCGCGGACATCCACAGGCCGTTGTTGGCAAAATTGAGATCGATATCCAACGGTGACAATGCTGGCCAGCCTGCTTCAAATTCAAAGGTAGCCGCACGTAGCGGCACCCATACTTGAAGCTGGACTTCATTATGCTTAAAAGGGAAATACGACGGGTTACCGGTAAAAATAAATGTGGCGTTGTCGACGTGCCCCTTTTAACGCATAGGTCAGGTAATTCACCAGTTGTGCACCCATCAGCGTTTCTGGAAAGTAACGCCAGGATTCAGAGGCATCGGCTAGCCGAATTCCCGCCAGAATATCCAGACGTGGCTCCCTATTCATCGGATGACGGTATTGAAAATCGCCATGAGCCTGTTAGCGCACGTACCTATATATTCAGCCGTTTATTCAACACTTCCCAGCTATCTTCGGCATTGTTCCAGTCCACAGCAACGTTTGCCTATTGAATCTCGAACGAAGCCCGGAATTAATTACCGCTCGGCAGTACGCTTTGCGGCAACGCAAAGGTGACGCATCCGCGTTCGACGCTACCGCTCAGCGTGCCAGCCAACTTTTCGCCGCCCGGCAACCATTCCCACGGTTTCCAGTGCAGATCGCACCATGCCGCTTGAAAACTACTTTTTCCAGTTGTTTTAAGGAATATAAAGGGATAGCTGTGTCAGCAGCCATTCCGATTGCAGCGCCTCGCAGCGCGTTTTAAGCTCGGGCATCCACCGTGAACAGCAGCGACAACAAATCACACAAACGTGCTAGGCTCAGCGCTCAGCTCACTGGCACGCACCGCAGCATATCTTGTTGCTCTGCCGACAACGCGGGGATCCAGCTCGCCGCCCGCCAGACTCTTTTCGGCCAGGCAACGCCGTCCGTAGCCAGATTCAAGGCAGGCATGGCAACCTGCCAGCCTTCACCTTTTCACGTGGAATGCAGTGCCAGTTCGTTAACGCTCAGACGATGAATGTTGTCTTCTTCTTTCCAGGTTGCCGAGCCCTGGGCTAAGAAGATATCGCTGTCAACCAGCGCTCCGCTTCGCACCTGCACCCAGGCTGCAAGATTAAAATTGGCGCTCTCTATCCCTGTACTATTTTTTAGCCATCGGCTGATCCAGGGTTTCATATCAATATTGTCAGCCTGTATGTACACCGTGCCGTCATTCAGATGACCTTGAATAGCCTGAAAATCCATGCGTACCTGCACCACACCGTGCTGCCAATTGAAACTCGACATGCTAATTTGCCCTTCAGAACGGTGTTGGTTGTTGCGGTTTTCAACCAGGTCAATTGGGGGATGGCGAGCTTCGCGCGATCGTCAGAAGGTGTGAGGTAAAGAGAGGCGGCTGTTTCGCAGATCAAAATTATCGAACTGCTGGAGAAACTGTGTACTCAGACGATCGGTTTCGATCAGGCTACTATTGGCCCACTGCACGATCAATGTGGCATCCAAGGTCAGGTGCATGCGGTGGAACGTCAGATCGCGAAACATGCCATCGCGCATGTAACAATGACTGCCACACATCCAGCGCGAGCGTAATGCACTCTGCCTGCCACCGCGCAGCAGGCGACTCGCTCGTCAGGCCATCGATCAAAAGCGGCGGCCCAAAAGAAGCCCAACTACCAGTAAGGCGTTGCACGTCAAGCGATACGCCCGTCGTCGACGTAACCACGCCATGATTTTCGGCGGAAAACGATCGAGCTGCGGCATCGCTAATCGTAAACCACTGACGATTAGTATCACGACAACAACAATCGTAGCACCCGTCATCAGCAATAGGCCGGCAGTGTCTCCTCACACTATTCTCCTTGATTGTCGTCGTAGGCGATGCGGGAAGAGTCATTCTTTTCGGTTTATCATCGACACGGGGATTACATCATCACCACATCAAACTGTTCCTAACTGTAAAACGGCTCAATCTGCACCTTTGAGCTGTTTACCGACAAAAATTCCACTTCTGCCAAGGCGTGGGATTCTTCGCTTTTCAATACCTCAACCACCTCATGCGATGCGTACACCAGGAAGCGATCGGAGTCATAGGTATGGTGCACTCGCATAATTTCACTCATGATTTCATAGCAAACGGTCTTGACACTTTTCACCCTGACGCGACCATGGCACGTCTGGCACTGATGACACAGCATATATTCAATGCTCTCACGAGTGCGCTTTCGCGTCATCTCCTCTAATTCTAGTTGAGAGAAGGTGTTAATACTGGTTTTAACCCGATCTTTGGCGAGCGCCTGCTCCAGAGAGTGCAGCACCCGGAAACGGTGGTCCTCATTACTCATATCGATGAAATCGATAATAATAATATTATCCAGGTTGCGCAGTCGCAGTTAGCGGGCAATGGCCTGCGTCGCTTTGATATTGGTGTTAAATTAAAGATCGTCTCACATTCAGATTGCGATGACAGACGAAGGCCCCGGTATTGATATCTATCGTCGTCATCGCCTCGGTCTGATCGATGATCAGATAGCCACAGGATTTCAGCTCAACCTTTCTGTGTCCAGCGATCGCTGAATTTCATTCTCCACGTTATAAGAGGAAGAAAGCTCATTTTCCACAATACCCTCTTGCCGCTGTACGAATAATAAAACCGCCCTGTTTGTCGCAGTATTCACTGACGATTTTCTTCAGGCGTTCACGTTCCACTTCACTTTCAATACGCTGTGAAACCCCAACGTGGGCCGCTGCGCCCGGCATGAAAACCAGGTAGCGCGATGGCAGCGTAATATCGGTGGTCAATCGGGCACCTTTGGTATCAAGCGAGTCTTTCACCACCTGCACCATCAAGTCCTTCTCCTGGCACACCAGTTCAGTGATATCGCGCACGTGGAAATTTTTCTGTTATTCCCAGACCATACATTCAGTGTGCGGCATGATGTCTAACGCGTGAAAAATGCCGCTTTATCCAGCCCGATATCCAAGAACACGGCCTGCATACCCGGCAATACCTGGCTGACACGGCCTTTATAGATATTGCCACGATGCCGCGTTTCGCTTAGCGCTCAATGTGGATCTCTTGCGGCATTCCGCCGTCAATGTAGGCAACGCGCGTTTCCAATGACGTCATATTGACCAATAATTCAGCTGTCATTTTCTGCTCCTGCCGTTTGTAACGCTATAATCTAATTATACAATTCATGGGTTTCCACCAGCAGAAAACCGACAACCGCGTGCTAACTGCCAGCGATCACTTTGGCGAAACAGCCGACTTTACCTTGAATGCCGTAGACTCCCGCTTTATCCATCGGCTCATTGCTGGCAATGTAGTGGTAATGTCCTGCGGCGTCAGAGCGCGAAACATCACGTCGGTCACCACCAGCGCACTGCACTGGGTGCAACGATCGGCCAACGTGACCGCAGTCATCACCTTATGCTGTTGCCCTGAAAGCATCGATAAGATGTGCACATCATGGGCTTCGTCGCGCGGTTTTTCTAGTACCTGCCCTTCCAGGACCACGATGGTATCGGCCCAAACACTGGCAAATCTTGCGGTGCGGCAGCAACCCCTGCCTGCGCTTTATCCTGCGCTAGACGGTGTACGTAGATTTCTGCCGTTTCATGTGCTGCACGCTTCTCGATAACATCAACATGAAACAGCTCAAAAGGGCTGTACAAAAACGTAAGCAGTTCGCGGAGGCGCGGTGAACCTGAGGAGGCCAGATAGAGCGTAGTTATATATCCTGCTACGTATTCTACTGTAGGCTCACCGGTTAAAGACTATGCCCTTTTTATTATTGTATTGTGAACTGACGGCGAATTTTGCGCATCAACAGGAATAGCCATGGCCATAACACGCCATCGACCACACAGTTCCACAAATTTTCCTGCCTGAATAACACATTGTTTACCAGAAACTCCGCCCAGAAAACAATTAGGTCCATTACCAGCGAAAGCACCATAACGATCAGGGCTTGTTGCCAGAGCGCCATATTGCGGAACAGTTGAAACTTAAAAGCCACCAGATAGGTGATAATGCTGAGCGCCAGCGCACGCACGCCGAGCGTGGATCCTAAAATAAGATCCATCACAATTCCCAGCACAAAGCCGGTACCAACATTAATCCTGTACGGTAACGCAATTATCCAATAAATCAGAAACAGCGAGAGCCACGATGGCCGGAAATGATAGAACTGATCCGGCCACGGCATGATTTGCAGCACCATGGCGATCAGGAACGATAACCAGATGATCCAGTTGCCGTGACGGCGATAGCGATTCATTGGCGTACTCCCTGTGCTGGAGTAGCAACACGCGGCGTATTACGTTGAGGTTGTTGACCTTGAGACGTACTGCGCACAGGGGCGTTTCTCGGCTGTGCATTGCCCTGCGGCGGTGCGGCAGGTGCTGCGGTAGCAGGCGGTGCAGGAGGGCTAATTTCATCTGGAGAGGGTAGAACCTGCGGCGTCATCTGCATCAAACGTTCGTTGGTGACGCGCTGCACTTCTTGCGGCGGCAACCCTTTGCCCGACACATCGTCAACGCTCCACAGCAACAGCAGATAGCGTAAACGTTGCAGGCCAGCAGTCGGATGCGCCTTGATAACGGTATAGGCGCGTTGCGTATCCACCTTCACTTCGGAGACGACGCCCACAGGATACCCTTCAGGGAAACAACCACCCAATCCAGATGTCACTAGCACATCACCGACGCGAATATCGGTGTTGTTGGGCAAATGCTCCAGTTGCAAATCATCAGTGCAACCATTACCGGCAGCAATCACGCGGATATCATTGCGCAGCACCTGAATCGGCAACGCATGGGAAACATCGCAGATCAGCAGCACACGGCTGGTCAACTGACCGACCGCGACAACCTGCCCGACCACCCCTTTATCACTGATAACCGGTTGCCCTTCGTAGACCCCATGTGCCGCCCCTTTATCAATCACTACCTGATCGCTATAGGGGTCTTTGCCTGCGGAAATCACCTGGGTTACCATCTTCTGCTCGTCCTGACGCAGCGGTGACCCCAACAGTTCGCGCAAACGCGCATTTTCCTGTTTCAACTGGCCGAGCAGCAGAAGATCGCTATTACGCAGTTGCAGCTCCTGGCGTAACGCAAGGATTTCCAGCGCCAGCTGATTTTTGGTCGCCAGCGATTTAAAAACATTATCTAATACTTCACGCGGCCCGTTGGCAATAAAATAGAACGGGCTGACCACCGTATCCATATAGGTACGGATCTTGAGAAACGTCCCCAAGCGGCTATCGGCGATAATAATCGCCATCGCCGTAAAGACGGCAAGAAAAAGTCGCAATTGCAGGGAAGGTCCCCTGCTAAAAATCGGCTTCATAAAGGTTGCGTATTCCTTAACACGAATAAAGAACGACCAACACGCTCGAAACGAAAACTAACGTGCGTGTTATTCACAGCCATCATGCCCGCAGAAATGCAGGGGTAGAAGGGTGTCGGGCGCAGGGAATTACGCTAATGGCGATACCCGTAAAAACGACTCGCCACAGAATAAAAAAAGAGAGGCTACCCTACGGGATGAAAACAACGCTGTTTTCCCATACGGTTCCCCTTCCTTTTATTCAGGCACTATTACTATTACTCTTCGCTAAACAGATCACCGCCGTGCATGTCGATCATTTCCAGAGCTTTACCGCCACCGCGAGCCACGCAGGTCAGCGGATCTTCAGCAACCACGATGGGGATGCCGGTCTCTTCCATCAGCAGGCGATCCAGGTTACGTAGCAGCGCGCCACCACCGGTCAACACCATACCGCGTTCAGAAATATCGGAAGCCAGCTCTGGCGGGCACTGTTCCAGCGCAACCATCACCGCGCTCACGATGCCGGTCAACGGCTCCTGCAACGCTTCCAGAATCTCGTTCGAGTTAAGAGTAAAGCCGCGCGGTACGCCCTCAGCTAGGTTACGACCACGCACTTCGATTTCGCGCACTTCATCGCCCGGATACGCAGAACCGATTTCGTGCTTGATGCGTTCCGCCGTCGCTTCACCGATTAGAGAGCCGTAGTTACGGCGTACATAATTGATGATGGCTTCATCGAAACGGTCACCACCAACACGCACGGAAGAAGAGTAGACTACACCGTTCAGGGAGATAACCGCCACTTCTGTGGTACCGCCACCGATATCCACCACCATAGAGCCCGTTGCTTCAGAAACCGGCAGACCAGCACCAATAGCCGCAGCCATCGGTTCTTCAATCAGGAACACTTCTCGCGCCCCGGCCCCTTGCGCAGATTCGCGAATGGCACGACGTTCAACCTGAGTAGCACCGACCGGCACACACACCAATACGCGCGGGCTCGGACGCATAAAGCTGTTGCTGTGCACTTGTTTGATAAAGTGCTGCAACATTTTCTCGGTCACGAAAAAGTCGGCGATAACGCCGTCTTTCATCGGGCGAATGGCTGCGATATTACCCGGAGTACGACCAAGCATCTGTTTGGCTTCATGGCCCACGGCGGCTACGCTCTTAGGCGAACCGGCACGATCCTGACGGATAGCGACCACAGACGGCTCATTCAGTACAATGCTCTGCCCTTTAACATAAATCAGAGTATTGGCAGTACCCAGGTCGATGGACAAGTCGTTGGAAAACATGCCACGAAATTTTTTAAACATAACGAAAGAATAATCCTGCAAGGTGGGGCGAAAAGAAATCCGCTTACTTTATCAACCACACGGTGCAGCGACAAGGCATGATAGCGCTCTGCATCGGTGAAAAATTCCCCTGTGTTATACGCATTACGTTCCCCTAAAAAATCGTCGGAGTGATTTTCTTTGTAAAGTAAAGCGAGTTACCGATTTTCATGCAGTCGGATGGCATCAACACAGGAGACAAAATCAAACATTTTATCGGACAGTCCATGCAATAAGCATATACTAACCGATTTATAGGCCATGTATTCTACATCAATTTACCTGCGATATTCACCCTAAACACGATGCCGAGGTGAATATTTTTCAACTCATCGCTGACAGAGATAGACGCCGCAAAAAAATCGCCATGACCATCATAAACACCGCGACTCGATAGTGTATTCCACTCTTCCTAAGTTCTGACACCTGCGGCAAAGATGTTGGCGGAAGTTCCCTTGCGGGCTTCTATCAGGCTTTGTACAAAAAGTTAATTTTCCGTCCTGCGCTCGAAACGACGCACCAGACCTGGATGCAACTTTATGATTTCCAACTGCAACGTTCTAATTAGGTCGTACTGACCAAGGTCAGCCTGGCTTGCGTCACCGCCAAGCCGGCACCCCAACCCCAGCAGCGTATTCAGGAAGCGTATTCAGGATAGGACGCAAGTGCTAGATATACTGACACACATCTGACTCAGCAAGTTCAAACAATATGCGCTAACGCTACTGTTTCTGGCATTGCAATAGCAGTTCTTGTAACCAACGTCAGAAAGGACGCTGAAACAGCGAATCCACATTGACGGGCATTACTAGCGTCTCCTGCGGCCAGGAAGCAGATAACGCGATAATTTGTGTCACCAGGAGCTGATCATAATTGGGCATCAGCCCCAATTTCTGTATCAGCGGCATATATTCGGCAGCCAGCAGAACCTGACGCCATCGGTGATACGCGGCATGATTTCTCGATGATGCATCACGCCATCGCGCGTCACCGCTAGTTTTTGGTACAGATGCGTACCATATTTTTCCAGCGTCTGTTCCAGCAATATGCGCCATTTCACACTGCCGCTCCCCTTGTCTGTCTGTCACCTGCCGGTCAAATACGCACTAACCGTTTCTTCCCTGCAATACCGAATTGCGCGTAGCATCCTACACACTCTCCATCACCTGCTCAGAACTCTATCCGCTAGCATAGGCACAGATGTCGATATGCAGCACATCCTCCCGATCGACAAGCGGCGTGATTGGCAGAATATCCAGAGCTTTCACTAACTGCGCCGCAATAATATCCTCTTCTTTCAACAAACGGTATGGCAGCAGCACGGCAAAATCACTATTGAATAGCGGGCCAGCAGCGCGGAGGGATAATGCATGACAAAAGTCGATAGCATATCGACCAGCGTATTGTGGTACTCACGCAATTCATTGGCATAGCGATGCGTTTCCAAGGTATCGAAATCCGGCAGGTGAATCATCATTACCACGCCGTGGGTGCCTGCATTTTCCGCATCTTCCAACTGCGTGGTGAGTTGGTTATCGAAAAACAGGCGATTTACTCAATCAATCCGGTTTCCGCATCCCGGGCGGCAAACACGCGGATCAGCGTATCAAAGTCGGCTGCGTTCCTTGCGTGCATCGGAAAAATCCGACAGCAACTTATCAAACGTAGCGCTGGCGCTATCGGGCCATTCGTGCATCGAACCGCGAGCCACAGATTCGCATTCACCGCGCAGAATGCGGTTTGCGCGCGTCTCCAACTGTTCCTGCTTGGCCACCTTGCGGCGAAAACGCCGCACGGCAAACACCAGTAGCGCAGACATGCACGCCATCGCCTCTACCATGGTGATAGTAGAGAAAATCCAGCGCGGCGAGCCGAAAAAGGGATCAAGGTAGGTAAGGTTGACGCGAAAATCGGCGTTTTGCATCAGCGGCAGTTGCATCATATGGTGCACATAATCGCCTTCTACGTTCATCAGTTTCGGCAGTCGCAGCGAAAATTGCAGGTTGTTATCGAGATCTTGGATCTCCAGCAGCATAACCCCACCGCCTTTATCATTGATGGTAGCCAAATAGAGTAACCGTTCAGGAGGTTGTACCAACACTTACTGTACGCAGTCGTCGTAACCCGTTAAGCATCATCATGTCTGACTCTCATCGTCACAACGCCAACCGAGCGCCATAGACGTTACCCTTGAGGGATTTTCACCAGCGCTGCACTGTGATAAAAGCGCTTGGCATCACCGCCGTCCCACTAAGCCTGTCGCTTATAGCACAGGCCGATGTGCTGGACTGGCTCACTGGTGGCAAAAGCCGATAAGCACCGCCACCAACGCCGCTCACCTTCACATAGGAATCCAATGCGACAACGTCACTCACGCTGACGCCCTAGGATACTGCTGCTGTGGCTGCTTTATGCTATTCAACAATAGGGCGTTGAGCACCGATCCGGCCAAAGACATCCAGCATTTTATCGGACGAATGGCGCTAAAACTGCTGCTGGCAACGTTGATGATGAGACCACTGGCACGAAGGCAAACAGCCGTTGTTTATCCGCTGCCGCCGTATGCTCGGCCTGTGGTGTTTTGCCTGGGCTACGCTGCATCTGACCAGCTATGCGTTGTTAAAACTCGAGCTTGCCAACCTCACCTTGTTGGACCAGGAGTTGATTAACCGCCATTGTCTGACGCTTGGCGCGGTTAGTTGGCTGCTGCTAGCCTTGGCGGTAACCTCATTTCAGGCGGCACAACGTATGCTTGGCAGTCACTGGCAGCGATTACACAACCTTATTTATGTCATCGCGGTGCTCGCGCCCATTCATATTTGTGGTCGGTAAAAACCTTATCGCCGCAACCGATGATCTACGGGCTAAGTGCACTTTTCTTGTTAGCGCTGCGTTATAAAAAGCTCCGCCAGTGGTGGTGTTAATGCTGGGAAAGCGACTGTAGCGCAATGCCATGCGTGGCGGGATATCAAAGCTATTTTCGGAGAAAAAACCAGTATTTAGATGCTAATTACCACAATATAGTTATAATGCCTGACCTTATCGCCCGGTGAACAATTTACGTTGCCAAAAGGTGACAAACGGTGTGCTTCGCGCTATGTTGTGCGACACGTTTTTCTACAAACTGGGTGTATCGCGGGAGATAGCGGCACAATGACAGAGAGATTTCATATTTTGCTTTTGAACGGTCCCAACCTGAATCTGCTAGGAATCCGTGAGCCAGAGAAGTACGACAGCACTAAGCTTGCAGAGATTGTCAGCGGTCTGGAATATCAAGCACAGGTGCTCAATATACACTTCTCCCATATACAATCCAATGCTGAGCATGTGCTGATTGATACTATTCATCAGGCACATGGCAATACGGATTTTATTTTAATTAACCCGGCGGCATTTGCCCACACCAGCGTTGCATTACGTGATGCGCTACTGGCCGTGAAAATTCCGTTTATTGAGATCCATCTGAGCAACGTGCATGCTCGCGAGCCATTCCGTCATCGCTCTTACCTGTCTGATGTGGCGGTGGGTGTGATTTGCGGCCTGGGCGCGCATGGATATGGCTATGCGTTACAGACAGCGGTAAAACGCCTGTCCACGTCAAACTAAATAAATCCATTTCAACAAATGAGTACGGAACCACATCCATGGATATTCGTAAAATCAAGAAACTGATCGAACTGGTTGAAGAATCCGGCATCGCCGAACTGGAAATTTCAGAAGGTGAAGAATCAGTACGTATCAGCCGTTCCCCTGCTGTACCGATCTACCCGATGATGCAGCAACCAGCCCCTGCGCTGGAAACCGCCGTGGCTGTTGCCGCTGCGCCTGCGACAATTAGCGGTCACACTGTACGTTCTCCCATGGTCGGTACGTTCTACCGTACCCCAAGTCCAGATGCCAAGGCATTCGTTGAAGTGGGGCAACATGTTAACATCGGCGATACCTTGTGCATCGTTGAAGCCATGAAAATGATGAACCAAATAGAAGCCGATAAAGCAGGCGTGGTGAAAGCCGTGCTGATTGAAAACGGCCAACCGGTTGAGTTTGATGAGCCTTTGGTTGTCATTGAATAATCGGTTGACATCGAATAACGAGGCTTACCATGCTAGATAAAATCGTTATCGCAAATCGCGGAGAGATTGCGCTGCGTATTTTGCGCGCCTGTAAGGAACTGGGCATAAAAACCGTTTCCGTTCACTCCAGCGCTGACCGCGATCTGAAACACGTGCTGCTGGCCGACGAGACTGTGTGTATCGGCCCAGCTCTGTCTACCAAAAGCTACCTGAACATCCCTGCGATCATTTCCGCCGCGGAAATCACCGGTGCCGTGGCCATTCACCCCGGCTACGGCTTTTTGTCCGAAAATGCGGATTTTGCCGAGCAGGTCGAACGTTCTGGCTTTATCTTCATTGGCCCACGTGCAGACACCATCCGCCTGATGGGTGACAAAGTCTCTGCCATTTCTGCCATGAAGAAAGCGGGCGTACCATGCGTGCCAGGTTCTGACGGCCCTCTTGGCGATGACATGGACAAGAACCGCGCCTTTGGCAAACGCATCGGCTACCCGGTGATTATCAAAGCCTCGGGCGGCGGTGGTGGTCGCGGCATGCGCGTAGTGCGCAGCGAGAAAGATCTGGAACAATCCATCCTCATGACCAGTGCGGAAGCGAAAGCCGCTTTCAATAACGACATGGTGTATATGGAAAAATACTTGGAAAACCCGCGTCACGTGGAAATTCAGGTATTGGCTGACGCTCAGGGCAACGCTATCTATCTGGCGGAACGCGACTGCTCAATGCAGCGTCGTCATCAAAAAGTGATGGAAGAAGCGCCTGCACCGGGCATCACGGCGGATTTGCGTCGCTACGTCGGCGATCGCTGCGCTAAAGCCTGTGTGGATATCGGCTATCGCGGTGCCGGTACGTTTGAATTCTTGTTTGAAAACGGTGAGTTTTACTTTATCGAGATGAACACCCGTATTCAGGTTGAGCATCCGGTAACGGAGATGATCACTGGCGTCGATCTGATCAAAGAGCAGCTGCGCATCGCTGCTGGTCGACTGTTATCTATCAAACAGAAAGAGGTCAACGTGCGCGGTCATGCGGTAGAATGCCGTATCAACGCCGAAGATCCCAACACCTTCCTGCCAAGTCCTGGCAAGATCACCCGTTTCCACGCACCGGGCGGTTTTGGCGTACGCTGGGAATCGCACATTTACGCTGGCTATACCGTGCCACCGTACTACGATTCCATGATCGGGAAGTTGATCACTTACGGTGAAAGCCGCGATATCGCGATTTCCCGAATGAAAAACGCCTTGGCGGAGCTGATCATTGATGGTATTAAAACCAATATTGAGTTGCAGTTGAAGATTATGAACGACAAGAACTTCCAGCACGGTGGAACCAATATCCACTATTTGGAGAAAAAACTCGGTCTGCAATAATTTGCATCGTACAAGCATATTAAAGAGGCGAGATTTGCACTGTTTCTGAGGCTGTTTTACCTCGTAGGCTGGATAGTTACCGCTTACCTGCATGACAACACCGCCGGGTTGACCTAGCTGTCGCGCTGGTTTAAATTCTCCTGCCTACTGCTGCCGTTGGTGTTTATCGTATTGCGCTGGCTGATGACGCACCTAATATTTCTCGATATTCCGTTAGGAGACGACGATTCATAATGATGTTATTCTGCCACTTGTGGTCTACCTGATACTGGTGTTTGGTTGTCTATTTACGCCTATCTGCGCCGCCGCGAGGGCAATTTCCTCAACGAATACTTCCTTGGTAGCCGATGAATGGGCAGGTTTGTATTTTCCATGACGTTGATTGACACCTATGTCAGCGCCAGTTCGTTTATCGGTGGACCCAAGGTGCCGCCTATAAATACGGGTCTGGATTGGGTGCTATTGGCGGTGGATCCAGGTGCTAACCATACTGCTTTCTCTCGGCATTCTGGGGAAAATTTACTATTCTGGCATGACGTTATAACGCCATTATGCTGAACGACATGCTGTATGCACGTTATGAACGTGTCCAACAACGTTGGCTTGTTGATTTTCAGCATCACGATAGTACTTTAACACCACCTTCGGCGGTTTTCTCGCCAGCATTCTCAATGATGCGATGCAGGGCGTTGTACTGCCGATTGGCACAGTATTTGGCAATTATCTCTGCCGCTGGCGGACTGGGCAGCACTGTAGAAACGCTGCGTTAGCTTGATCCGACCTTGGTAGACCCACACGGCAGCGGACAGACGCTTACCTTCCCATTTATGGCCTCCTTCTGGGTGTTGATGTGCTTTTGTATCATAGGCCTGTCTAACACTGCCGTTCTCCGCATCTCTTACAAAGACAGCAAAGCGCTGCATCGCGGCATCATTATCGGCATCATCGTCATCACCGTGCTGATATTGGGTATGCATCTGGCCGATGCGCTGGAACGGGCTATCATGTCTAACCTGACCATTCCCGATCAGGTGCTACCGGAACTGATGGTGAAAGTGCTGCCTGCTGCCGCCGCTGGCAGTGGGCATCTTCCTAGTGGAGCCCCCATGTCCACAATTATGGCCAACATTAATGCATACCTGCTGCAAGCGTCTGCTACCATCATCAAAGATCTGTATCTGAGTGTAACCGCACCAGGCACAGAATGAACGCCATATCAAATGGGCTGTGCTCTCCAGCAGCACCACCACACTGCTGCTCGGCGTGCTGACGCTGTGGCCTCCTGGCGACCACCTGAAATGATTATCTGTCTTAATCTGCTGGCGTTTTTCGGTCTGTCTGGAAGCGGTATTCCTGTGGCCACTTGTGCTCGGGCTTTATTGGGAACGCGCCAATGCAACTGGCACTCTCATCGCCATGATGGTTGGTGCCTTATGCTATACCCTACTTGCCACCTTTAATCTGAATCTGGCGGGCTTTTACCCGATTGTCCACGCCCTTTCGTTCAGCTTGCTGGCATTTCTTATTATAACCGTTTTGGCAGCAACTCTGCGCCAAACGCTGCCAACACCTTCACATTAACAGGAACAGAGGCTGTGCTATACCTTTGATTCAACTAAAATCAATACGACGGGTGCGCAAGCTGAAGCGGTACGGTGTCTGTCACCTTTCAGGACACCCACGATACGCCGGTATTCGAGCCGCCGCGTGAAACCCGTTTATGAGGCGATACCGACGTTGATTGGGTTTTACAACGCCAAAACAGAGATGCCGGATGTAATTGCCCAACTGGAATAAGAACCGCTGCCACCCGATGCAATTTGGAAAACGCCTGTAGATCTGCCGCAATCTAGCGTGATATCCCTGACCCGAATTCCGTTAACGTGATGTTGGATCCCGGTCTGGCCTTTGGTACAGGCACGCATCCTACCACTTCCTTGTGCCTGCAATGGCTCAACGGTTTGGATCTGGCAGGAACAACGGTTATCGATTTTGGCTGTGGTTCTGGTATTCTGACAATCGCCTCGCTGAAATGGGTACCGCGCAAGCAATTGGCATCGATATCGATCCTCAAGGCAATTCAAACCAGCCGCGATAACGCACAGCGTAACGGCGCCTCAGAGCGTTTAGCGCTCTATCTGCCAAAAAACCAGCCCAACTAACGACCTATCTGCCGACGTCGTGGTTGCCAATATCCTTGCAGGCCACTGCACGAGCTGGCACCGCTGATTAGCACACTGCTCAAGGTGGTAGGCATTTAGGATTATCAAGCATTCTGGGCGTCACAGGCAGAAAACGTGGCAGCAGCTTATTATACCGACCTATTCGAACTCGACACGACTGTTGAGAAAGAAGAGTGGTGCCGCATTACGGGCGTCAAGCGCTAAGCATTATGACTAGTGCCCTTAGCCGTTTTATGGTGGTTAGCGGCACTCGCCAAGCTTTGAGATAAAGCCATTACGCGATAAGCCATCCGTTGTTGCGCATGCAAACGCCAGCGAGCGTAGCCTATCCGCGCATTTATGCACTGTTGCGCAAAAATGCTTGATCATGCAATGGTTGGACCAATGAGTGATTTTTATCAAAAAATGCTATGTTAAGAAAATAATTATAAAATTTAATTGCGTGAAGACACATTTCCTTGATCTATTCCGCTCAATTGCTCAAAGTTTGTCCTTTCATCTGGCGTAAAAAATACGTAATATACGCACCCTTTCAGGCACAGTATAGTCACTCTTTGTATATGCACATTGGACAATTTCAGTTAGCTAATCGATTGATCGCCGCCCTATGGCTGGCGTCAGCGATCGCCCTTTCAGGACGCTCTGTCATGACATGGGGCTTGGGATGACGGTCTCCGAAATGCTCTCCTCCAATCCGGAGGAGAGGCGTTCGGATAAGTCGCGTCTGCGCATGTGGTACACAGCGATGTACACTGGGATCCGCGAGCTGTGCAGATTGCCGGAAGCGATCATGATGAGATGGCTGCATCAGTCAGAATCAACACCGATTTCGGCGCGCAAATTATCGATATCAACATGGGGTGTCATGCAAAGAAGATAAACCGCAAGATGGTGGGTTCTGCGCTGTTGCAGTATCCGGATTTGGTAAAACATATCCTATCTGCCGTGGTTAAGGCGTTGGACATACCGGTTACGCTGAAAATTCGTACTGGCTAGGCACCGGACCACCATAACTGTGTAGACATTGGCAGAGTGGCCGAAGCCTGTGGTATCCAGGCGCTTACCGTACATGGCCGCACGCGTGCGTGCCTATTCAACGGTGAGGCCAGAATACGACAGCATTCTAGCTGGTTAAGCAGGCTGTTTCCATTCCCGTTATCGCTAATGGCGATATTATAAGCCCGCATAAAGCCAGAGCGGCTCTTGATTACACCGGGGCAAATTCCCTGATTTATAGGACGGGCTGCTCAGGGCAGACCCTGGATCTTTCGGGAAATCCAGCATTATCTGGACACGGGTGAGCAATTGGCAGTGATATCGTTGTAAGAAGTGAAGCGTTTGCTCTTCAAATAAATACATGAATTGTACGACTTTTATGGTCTGGTCAAGGGATTCCGTATTGCTGGTAAGCACGTCTCCTGGCATCTCCAGAAGAACGCCCTCAATGACCAGTTTAGGCGCGCACATTCAAGCCATTGAGGATGCTAGCGAACAGCTGGAGGCGTTTGTAGGCATATTTTAAAAATCTTGCGTAAACAGAAAAGAGCTGACAGAACTATGTTCGAACAACGCGTGAATTCTGACGTACTGACCGTTTCTACTGTAAACTCTCAGGCTCAGGTAACCCAAAAACCCCTGCGCGACTCGGTTAAACAGGAACTGAAGAACTATTTCGCTCAACTTAACGGTCAGGATATGAATGACCTGTATGAGCTGTGTTGGCTGAAGTTGAGCAGCCACTGTCACTGTTGGACATGGTGATGCAGTACACCTGTGATAACTAGACCCGCGCGGCGCTGTTGATGAGTATCAACCGCGGTACGCTGCGCAAGAAATTGAAAAAATACGTCATGAACTGATACTGGTTTATTGCCGTTGGTTTTTTAGAAAAATGCTTGCCAGAATATGCCGGATTGGAATCCGGATTAGCGGCGGCGGGCTGTTAGGTGATTGCCGTTAATGCCCGGCGGATACCCTGGCATTAGAGAACGTTGATATGGTTCTAACATCGCTAACGTAAACTGACCCTGACGCCTACGCCGAACGGGTGTGCAGGTAAGTAAGCTAACCGATTGATGAAAGAGTAACTAAATATGATTAAAACCCCTACTCGGCATCGGGCCGTTTCAGCGTTTTCTGAAAATGAAAATTACCTGCTTCCCTGCGACGAAAAAGCGAGCCAATGTAGACATATGGAAATTGGCTGCGTTGGACCCCTTTCTATTATCCTCAATAGACGGTTGACGAGACGCCGTTCCCGGCGCATGCAGGCGAACAGGCCCGTTAGCACGATTATGCCAGTTTTGCCAATCCACCGTGGCGGGATTATGACCAACAGCGTAATTACCCAGCACATCAAGGCGTCAGCCAGCTTTCGCCTTATCTGGGCATTGGGCGTCCTCTCCCCGCGCTAGTGCTTCAATCGCCTGCGTGCAGAGCATACACTCTGCTAGTGTAGTTTGACGGCTGGCACTTACCTGGTTGAGCGAGCTGGTGTGATGTGAGTTTTATCGCCATCTGCTGGTTGCCTGGCCGCGTTTGTGTAAACACTATCCGTTTGTGGAGTGGACGCAGCAGGTGCAGTGGCGACAAAAAGCGCTGACAGCCTGGCAGCAGCAGGGTAAAACCGGTTTTCCGATTGTCGATTCCGTAATGCGTCAACTGAACGGCATCGGATGAATGCATAATCGGTTACGCATGATCTGCGCCAGTTTTCTGGTAAAAGATTTGCTTATCGACTGGCGGGCAGGGGAGGGGAGCGCTATTTTATTTTTTCAACTGATGGACGGTGATTTGGCTGCGAACAATGGCAGGTGGCAGTGGCAGTCTCTACGGGTACGGACGCTGCGCTCCATTTTCGTATTTTTAACCCGATCACGCAAGGGGAAGGGCGTTTATCCGCCAATGGGTGCCTGAACTAGCAGAGGTGCCAGATAGCGATATTCAACAGCCGCATCGCTGGGCCGAGCGGACAAGAGCGGACCTTGGATTATCCCATGCTGATGATCGATTATAAGCAGACCAGACAAATGACGTTGGAGGCTTTTGAAACTGTGAAAGCGTCGCAGGAAAAGGCCAGTATCAGGCATATTAAGGAGCGTTTATGCGCAACAGAGAATTGGAAACAGTGATAAATCAGCAACTGAATGTTGCTGCATTTCAGGATTATGCGCCTAACGGGTTGCAGGTTGAAGGGCGTGAAAACGTGCAACGGATTATTACCGGGGTAACGGCCTCTCAGGCATTGCTGGATGTGGCCACTGCTCAACAGGTCGATGCCGTGCTGGTACACCACGGTTATTTTTGGAAAAACGAGTCTCCGGTGATTTCCGGCATGAAGCGGCATCGCTTGAAAACATTGCTGGATAACGATATCAACCTGTATGGCTATCATTTGCCATTGGACGTGCACCACGAGCTAGGCAATAACTCCTGTCTAGCGGCGTTGCTAGACATCACCGTGCTGGGTGAGATTGAGCAACTGCTACCTTATGGCGAGCTGTCTCAGCCCGTAAGTGGTGAGGCGTTACGTGAGCGTCTGGAGACGCGATTGGGGCGTTCCGTGCTGCATTGTGGGGATAATGCACCGTCGCAGATAACACGCTTGGCCTGGTGCTCTGGTGGTGGTCAAGGCTTTATTGAGCAAAGTGCGCGCTTTGGCGTAGAGGCGTTCATCACCGGGGAAGTATCTGAACAGACGATTCATATCGCGCGCGAGATGGGGCTGCATTTCTATGCGGCAGGCCATCACGCAACAGAGCGTGGTGGTATTAAAGCACTGGGGGAGTGGTTGGTACAGCAGCACGGGTTTGATGTGACCTTTGTTGATATCCCCAATCCCGCCTAGTGTTTATCAACACACTATTTTTTAAAAAAATATAAAAAGTTTAGAGGGAACGAAGTAGCATTTTTCTTGCTTATCTATTAAGAAACCTTATCGCCAGAGAGTTTCGGGCGAGGTGCGAATCAAGGCAGCATGGCTATGCCCTACCACGATGGGGAGAAGAGCGTGCAACGAGCACGGTGCTACTTATTGAACGAGCTGACCGTTGTGCTGGAGTTGGAGCTGCTGCTGTCACTGCAAAGCCAACAGCGTATCTGGTGTGGCTGACTGAATGTCTTTAACGGTATGAAGCGGTTGAGGCGGCAGTCCTTAGGATGAATAACCTGACGGTGGTGTGTTAACCCACCCGCAGCAGGCGGCACGCGATGCTATCGAACGTTTGCAGCGCTGGTGGGAAGAGAGCGAATCGGTAACGCTCGAAGCAAGGAATATCACGATTTCGGTGGTGTATTGCGGCGAAGCTGACCCGGATTTGTTGCAGGTAGCGGAACCATTGCCAGCTTTCTCCTCGGCATGTGGAGGAGGAGCGTGCTGCGGCTTACATGGTGTACTTTTTGGTTTTTCAGCCGGGATTTCCTTATCTGGCGGGATTGCCAGAGCACCTTCATACGCCACGGCGTGCAGAGCCGCTCCTGAGTGTGTCCGCTGGCAGTATCGGTATCGGTGGTCGATAAACTGGTATTTATCCGTTGCCAACCCCGGAGGGTGGCAGTTGATTTGCCGAACGTCAGTTGCGCTATTCAATCCGAGCGCGGAGCCCACCCACGCTGCTGCGCCAGGGTGACAATGTGCACTTTGTGCCGAAACCGGGAGGGCCTATGCTAAAGATCATTCATGCCGGGCTGCATACTGCGATGCAGGATGCGGCATTATCATCTGCGGCATCTGGCATCAGTCATTCTGGTACGTTGGACACACCAACGCTAAGCATCGCTAATTTGTTGGTGGTAACGTGATGTCCGAAGTCGGGCTGGAAATTACGCAATGTGCGGTAACCAGATACCAAACGCAATTTGCGCGCTCGTTTGGAAACGCAACGCTGTGCGATGCTGTTGTCTGTGTTGTATAACGCCTCGGATATTGTCAGCTCACGCCGGATGCGCTTGCCACAAACCCGTTCTTGCAACGTATTGGTCCTGTTGTGCTTGATAGTTCTGTTACCCCAGAACAGAGGTACGGGCCAGGTTGTTGAGTGACAGATTCTGCCGTCGTCGTTTTGAGTGGCTTGTTGCTCGATCAGGCTTTTTGCAGGGCTTGGTAACTATTTATAAGGGAAAACTGGCCGCACTGAGCGAGGCGTTATTATCACTGCGCACTTTCCTATCACACACGGGGAAAGGTGTGATGAGAATCACCATCACGGCGCATTGTTCCGTTTCAACATTTTTGACCATGAAGGAAAACCCTGTGAGCGGCTTCGGGCATCCCATCATGTGCACCATGCTCTCGTTGTGCCCGTTTTTCTGGTTTCCACATTGCCAGCATTGAGACGTTAAAAAACCGGGGAAAATACAAGCTTTCGGAGTATTTGCTGCGCTGATGATGCTTAGCGCTTGTTAAGCGAAGAGGTGAAGTCGCGTTTGTCGTAGTCGGTATATAGTTGGCGCGGACATGCAATCTTCAAGCTGTCATCATGCATTTTGTTCCAGTGATCAATTTAGCCGACGGTACGTGCCATCGCGAAGATCACGGTGAACATGGAAGACGGAATGCCCATCGCTTTCAGTATGATGTCGGAGTAGAAATCCACGTTGGGGTAGAGTTTCTTTTCGATAAAGTAAGGATCGTTGAGCACAATGTGCTCCAACTCCATGCCCATTTCCAGCAGGTCGTTTTTCATGCCTAGTTTTTAAGCACTTCATGGCAGGTTTCACGCATCATGCTGGCACGCGGGTCATAGTTTTTATATACCCGGTGGCCGAAGCCCATCAGACGGAAAGAGTCGTTCTTGTCCTTGGCGCGTCTGACGAATTCAGGAATATGCTCAACTGAGTTGATCTCCTTCAGCATACGCAGACAGGCCTCGTTGGCACCTCCATGCGCTGGTCCCCACCAGAGACGCGATGCCCGCAGCGATACAGGCAAACGGGTTTGCGCCAGAAGAACCTGCGGTACGCACCGTCGAGGTGGACGCGTTCTGTTCATGATCGGCATGCAGGATCAGGATGCGATCTATTGCGCGTTCCATTACCGGATTCACCACATATTCTTCGCAAGGCGTAGCACAAACATCATATGCAGGAAGTTGCCGGAGTAGGACAAGTTATTACGCGGGTAAACGAACGGCTGACCGAGGGAGTATTTGTAACACATGGCAGCCACGGTAGGCATTTTAGATAGCAGGCGATATGCGGCGATTTCGCTGTGACGCTCAATGCGACATCCAGTGAATCGTGGTAGAACGCCGCCAATGCACCGCGGTTACGCCATACAACACCGCCATTGGGTGAGAGTCGCGACGAAAACCGTGGAACAGACGCGTAATCTGTTCGTGTATCATGGTGTGACGGGTTACTGTGGTTTTGAAGGTGTCATACGACTCGGCCATTGGTGCTTCGCCGAATAGCAGAATGTAGCAGACTTCCAGATAAGTAGATTTCTCTGCTAATTGGTCGATAGGGAAGCCGCGATGCAGCAGCGCAGCAGCACACCTTTATCACCGTCAATGTAGGTGATTTTGGATTTGCAAGACGCCGTGGAAGTAAATCCCGGATCGAACGTAAAAACCTTTGGAACCGAGGCTACGAATATCGATTTTGTCTTGCCAAAGCGTACCGGACAACACATCACGCTTGATGGATTCTTTACCATTTAAGATAAGTATTGATTTATTATCAGTCATTTACAGTATCCTTAGCGCTTTAATTTTAAAAATTTATCACCGAAGAAATACCGTTATTCCTGTATGTACACCGAACGGAGAAACTCAGCCAAACGCCGAAGTCTTGTTATTTGCACCTATCAGGGTATAGCATCGGAAGTGGTCCGGGCTCACTTCCCCATCAAAGGAAAACCGTGTTCTTCTGGTTAGTGATGATTCTCTAAATTCTAGTCTATCTCTAGTCATTAATATGACTTTCTACGTGGAATTCGACTTTCCACTTCCCATAACTGCGATAGCCTCAATTCTTCACCGTGTTTCTGGCGTCATTACCTTTGTGGCCGTCGGCATTCTACTGTGATTGCTCGGGCACTCTCTTGCTTCAGAAGAGAGGTTCCTGTACGCCGCGGCCATTTTCTAGATAGCGTTATTGTTAAATTTATTCTGTGAGGTATCCTCGCGTGCTGGCCTACCACATTGTTGGCGGATGAAGCCAACTGATGACGAACTTTGGCTTTCTGGAAGAAGATTTTGTGTCTGGAAATCGATCCGCAAGGCTCTCTTTTATCATTACTGTCGTGCTGTCACTACTGTCTGGAGTCCTCGTATGGTAAGCAATGCTTCTGTATTAGGAAGTAATAACGTTCACGATTTGCTACTCATTTCATTCGCGCTTCTTCCGTTGCTATCGTGCTCTACGTGATTTATCTCGTGAGGTTTATCGCGATGACGGGAATATCACCTATCCCGTCTGGCGCGGTTTCTTCGTGATGCCCCTCACCAAAGTGTTCACGCTGCTGACGCTCTTCGCTATCCTGGTTCATGCTTGGACAGGGATGCAAGCGCTGACTGACTATATTAAGCCGCTGGCGTTGCGTCTAATATTGCAACTCGCCAGCGTGGTGGAGCTGCTGGTTGTACGTTATTTATGGAACCGTTGTGGTGTAGAGTGCGTGATGAATTTACCAATTAGGCAATTTGATGCCCTTGTTATCGGCGCAGGCTGCAACAGGTATGCACGCTGCGTTGCAAATCTCCTGAATGGCCTTTCCTGTGCACTGCTGTCCAAGGTATTCCCTACGCGTTCGCACACCATATCTGCTCAAGGCAGTATTACCCCGTGGCACTGAGCAATACCCATAAGGATAACTGGGAATGGCACATGTACGATACCGTAAAAGGGTCAGACTATATTGGCGATCAGGATGCCATCGAGTAGATGTGCAAAACCGGCTCGGAAACCATTCTAAAACTGGAGCACATGAGGCTGCATTTCTCTCGCCTGGATGACGGTCGCATCTACCAGCGTCCGTTCGGCGGACAATCGAAGAATTTCGGGGTAAGCAGGCAGCGCGCAGCGCAGCGGCGGCAGACCGTACCGAACGTGCCCTGCTGGATACCCTTTATCAACAAAACCTGAAAAACCACACCACTATCTTTTCTGAATGGTATGCGCTGGATCTGGTTAAAAACCAGGATGGTGCCGTATTAGGTTGTACCGCCATTTGTATTGAAACCGGCGAAGTAGTTTATTTCAAAGCACACGCGACGGTACTGGCTACCGGTGGGATGCAAGCCGAATTTACCAATTTACTACCAATGCTCACATCTGGTAGTGTCGGTGGTCAACACCCATGTGCTGGCGGATTACCGTAATACCGGTGATGGCGTCGGCATGGCATTACGCGCCGGTATGCCGGTGCAAGATATGGAAATGTGGCAGTTCCACCCGACCGGGATTGCTGGCGCGCTCGTACTGATCACTGAAGGCTGCCGTGTAGCGAAGAGGACTATCTTGCTCAACAAAGCACGGTGAACGGTTTTATGGAGCGCTATGCGCCTAACGCTAAAGATTTGGTTGGACGTGATGTTGTTGCGCGTTCCATCATGATTGAAATCCGTCAATGGCGCGGCTGCGAGGATCCGCGGGGCCCGCATGCCAAGTTGAAACTCGATCATCTGGGTAAAGATGTGCTGGAATCACGCCAGCCGGGCATATTCTGGAACTGTCGTGCACCTTTGCGCATGTCTTTCCAGCGAAAGAACCGATTCCGATCATCCCCATCTGCCACTATATGATGGGAGGCATTCCTACCAAGGTGAGCGGCCAGGCGTTAACGGTCAGTGAAAGGGCGAAGATGTGGTGGTGCCGGGCTGTTCGCGGTCAGTGAAATTGCCTGCGTTTCCGTGCACGGTGCCTTAATCGTCTGAGTGGTAATTTGTTGCTCGACCTGGTGGTGTTTGGCCGCTCTGCGGGCATGCATTTACAAGAATTATTGTAAGAGCAAGGTGAACTGCGCGATGCCAGTAACAGCGATGTTGAGGTTGCACTGGAACGTCTGAATCGCTGGAACAATAACTGTACCGGAGAAGATCCGGTGGAAATCCGCAAGGCATTGCAATCTTGCATGCAGAACAACTTCTCGGTGTTCCGTGAAGGGGATGCAATGGCGACAAGGTTGGAAGAGCTGAAGGTGATTCTCGAACGTCTGAAAGATGCGCGCCTTGATGACACTTCTACGGAGTTCAATACCCAGCGCATTGAGTGTATCGAGTTAGATAACCTGATGGAAACGGACTATGCCACGGCCGTCTCCGCCAATTATCGCACCGAAAATCGCGGAGCGCATAGCCGCTTCGATTATCCGGATCGCGATGATAAAACTGGTTGTATCATTCGTTGTATTTGTCGCAACACGAGAGCATGACGCGCTGTGAGGTGAACATGGAGCCTAAATTACGTCCTGTGTTTCCGCCGAAAATACGTACTTGTTAATATCGCGGAGATGGCACGATGAAACTTGAATTTTCAATTTATCACTATAACCAGGATGTCGATGACGCGCCCCACATGCAGGATTACACCCTGAAAGTGGAAGAAGGGCACGACATGATGCTGCTTGACGCGTTTATCCAACTGATAGAGCAAGATCCTACGCTGGCATTCCGCCATTCTTGCCGTTAAGGAGTGTGTGGTTCTGACGGCCTTAACATGAATGGCAAAAACGGGCTAGCTTGCATCACGCCAGTTTCGGCGCTGCAACGGGCCAAAGGTAAAATTGTTATCCGTCAGCTGCCGGGATTTCCGGTAATCCATGATTTGATGGTGGATATGGGACAGTTCTATGTCCAATATGAGAAAATAAAGCCTTATTTGTTGAATCATGGGCAAAATCCACCGGAACGTGAATATTTGCAGTCACCGGACCAGCGTGCCAAGCTGGATGGATTGTATGAGTGCATCATATGCGCCTTCTGTTCCACGTCTTATCCGTCGTTCTGGTGGAACCCGGATAAATTTGTGGGCATGGCAGGGCTGCTGGCAGCTTACCGTTTCCTGATCGACGGTCGTGATACGGAAATCAAGTCGCGCCTGGATGCGCTGGATGATGCATTCAGCGTATTCCGCTGCCATAGCATCATGAACTGCGTTAATATCTGCCCGCGAAAGGCCTTAACCCAACGCGGGCAATTGGTCACATCAAATCAATGTTGTTGCAACGCAGTGCCTAAAAGGCGCACAGCGAAACAGCGTAAGTGCCGCCACGCAGAGAAATTAGGGCGCGGCGCAGAGGTAAAACTACCGTATTGTGAAGTGGTAAGACGTAACATGATTATCCCCCGGCTTGCTGCGGGATAATAGGAAACCGTTAAAAATGGGCTTGTGCGCCAAACCGGTTTTTAAAGGTTCCTTAAAGGGGAAGGACACCATGGCCCTGCGAATCTGACATGGAATGAAACGTTTACGGTGCCTGATTTTTTACGGCATAGGACATATTAACCACAGCGAAAACTGAAGCTTATTAGCTTAAGGGATCACAATGCAGAACGGTGCAATGAAGGCCTGGCTGGATTCCTCCTATCTGGCGGGCGCGAACCAGTCCTACATAGAACAGCTCTATGAAGATTTTTTAACCGATCCGGATTCTATCGATCTTAGCTGGCGGTCTATCTTCCAGCAGTTGCCTACGGCTGGTGTCAAAGCCGATCAACTACATTCCAAAACGCGCGACTATTTCCGTCGTCTGGCGAAAGACGCTTCGCGCTTTAGCTCCTTTGTGATCGACCCTAACATTGACTCCAAACAGGTTAGGGTATTGCAGCTGATAAACGCGTTTCGTTTCCGTGGACATCAGCAAGCCAAGCTAGATCCGATCGATTTACGTCCGCAAGCGCCGGTTGCAGAACTGGATCTGGCTTACTATAACCTGACTGCTGATAACCTTCAGGACACCTATAACGTTGGCTCTTTCGCCATCGGCAAAGAGACCATGAAGCTCGGTGAATTGTATGACGCCTTGAAGCGCACCTACTGCGGCTCTATCGGTGCCGAATACATGCATATCACCAGCACCGATGAGAAACGCTGGATTCAGCAGCGTATCGAATCCATTACCGGTCAGCCTTCTTTCAGTTTGGAAGAGAAACGCCGCTTCCTGAAAGAGCTGACGGCGGCGGAAGAATTGGAGCGCTATTTAGGGGCCAAACACCCGGGTGCTAAACGTTTCTCGCTGGAAGGTGGCGATGTGCTGGTGCCGATGCTCAAAGAGATGATCCGTCATGCGGGCAACAACGGCACGCGTGAAGTAGTGCTGGGCATGGCGCACCGTGGTCGCCTCAATGTTCTGGTTAACGTGTTTGGGAAAAAGCCACAGGATTTGTTCGATGAATTTTCTGGTAAGCATAAAGAGTATCTCGGCACCGGTGATGTGAAATACCATCAGGGCTTTTCGTCCAAATTTGCCACCGAAGGCGGTCTGGTGCATTTGGCGTTGGCGTTTAACCCCTCGCACCTTGAGATTGTCAGCCCGGTGGTGACCGGTTCCGTGCGTGCACGCCTCGATCGTCTCAGTAGTGAGAGCGGTCCGCACGTGTTGCCGGTGACCATTCACGGCGATGTGGCCATCAGCGGGCAGGGCGTGGTGCAGGAACTACTGAACATGTCCACCGTGCGAGGCTATGAAGTGGGCGGTACGTTGCGTATCGTTATCAACAACCGAATCGGGTTTACCACCTCAAACCCGCTGGATATTCGTTCCACGGAATATTGCACCGACATTGGCAAGATGGTGCAGGCGCCGATTTTCCACGTTAACGCTGACGATCCGGAAGCGGTCGCTTATGTGATTCGCCTGGCGTTGGATTTCCGAAATGAATTCAAACGCGATGTGTTTATTGATCTGATTTGCTATCGCCGTCATGGTCATAACGAAGCGGATGAGCCAAGTGCTACGCAGCCGATGATGTACCAAAAGATCAAAAAACACCCGACGCCGCGCAAAGTGTATGCCGATCGCCTGGAACTGGAAAAAAGCATTACGCTGGAGAACGCCACCGAGCAGGTTAATCTGTGTCGCGACGCGCTGGATGCAGGAGAATGCGTGGTGGAAGAGTGGCGTGAAATGGACATGCAATCCTTCACCTGGACGCCTTACCTGAACCACAAGTGGGATGAGCCTTATCCGCACAAGGTAGAGATGAAGCGCCTGCAAGAATTGGCAAAACGCATCAGTGAATTGCCTGAATCCATTGAAATGCATCCGCACGTCGTCAAGGTGTACGCCAATCGTGCCGAAATGGCGCTGGGTAACAAACCATTCGATTGGGGCGGCGCGGAAACCCTGGCCTACGCCACGCTGGTGGATGATGGCATTCCTATTCGTATTTCTGGTGAAGACAGTGCCCGTGGCACCTTCTTCCACCGCCATGCCGTGGTGCATAACCAAAAGAATGGCTCGAGCTACACGCCGCTAAAACATGTGCATAATGCGCAGGGCACTTTTAACGTGTGGGACTCGGTATTGTCCGAAGAGGCTATTCTGGCGTTTGAATATGGCTACGCCACGGCAGAGCCGAGAACGTTGACCATTTGGGAAGCACAGTTCGGTGACTTTGCCAACGGTGCTCAAGTGGTAATCGATCAGTTCATCAGCTCCGGTGAGCAGAAGTGGGGACGTATGTGCGGCCTGGTGATGCTGCTGCCGCATGGCTATGAAGGCCAAGGGCCCGAGCACTCCTCAGCGCGCCTCGAACGTTATCTGCAACTGTGTGCCGAGCAAAACATGCAGGTGTGCATTCCGTCCACTCCGGCGCAGGTTTACCATATGTTGCGTCGTCAGGCGCTGCGCGGTATGCGTCGTCCGCTAGTGGTGATGTCACCGAAATCCCTGTTGCGTCATCCACTGGCGATCTCTTCGCTGGAAGAGTTGGCAAACGGCGCGTTCCAGCCGGCTATCGGTGAACTTGACGAACTTGATCCGCAAGGAGTGAAGCGCGTCGTGCTCTGTTCCGGTAAGGTCTACTATGATTTATTGGAACAGCGTCGTAAGAATGAACAGAACAACGTGGCGATAGTGCGCATCGAACAACTCTACCCGTTCCCGAAGCAGGCGGTGCACGCGGCGTTAGTGCCGTTTGCGCACGTGCATGATTTTATCTGGTGTCAGGAAGAGCCGCTCAATCAGGGGGCATGGTATTGCAGCCAGCACCATTTCCGCGAAGTGATTCCCTTTGGAGCGTCTTTGCGTTACGCCGGACGTCCGGCCTCCGCCTCTCCAGCAGTCGGTTATATGTCTATGCATCAGAAACAACAGCAAGATCTGGTTAACGACGCGCTGAATGTTGATTAAATAAAAAGGATAGATAATGAGTAGCATAGATATTCTTGTCCCTGACCTTTCCGAATCGGTAGCTGATGCTTCCGTGTCGATCTGGCACAAAAAGCCGGGTGACAGCGTCCAGCGTGATGAAGTGCTGGTCGAAATTGAAACGGATAAAGTGGTGTTGGAAGTGCCTGCACCAGAAGCGGGTGTGCTGGATGCCGTGCTGGAAAATGAAGGCGATACGGTGACATCGCGCCAAATTCTTGGGCGTCTGCGCCGTGACGATAGCTCCGGCAAGGAAACCGGCGAAAAAGCACAAAGCAAAGAGTCTACGCCTACCGAGCGCCATACCGTAGGGTTGACCGAAGAGAACAGTGACGCGCTCAATCCGGCGATTCGTCGCCTGCTCGGTGAGCAGGGTCTGGATGCGGCTGCGATTAAAGGCAGTGGCGTGGGTGGCCGTATCACGCGTGAAGATGTAGAAAAAAATCTGGCAGCGCAGGCTGTCAGAGGCAGCGACAAAAAAGCAGAGAAAACCGCAGATGCTGCACCGGCGTTGGCTAATCGCAGCGAAAAATGCGTACCAATGACGCGCCTGCGTAAGCGGATTGCTGAACGCCTGCTTGAAGCGAAAAACAGTACCGCCATGTTGACGACCTTTAACGAAGTCAACATGAAACCGATTATGGATCTGCGTCAGCAGCACGGAGAAGCGTTTGAAAAACGCCACGGCGTGCGTCTGGGCTTTATGTCGTTCTACATCAAAGCCGTGGTGGAAGCGCTGAAACGCTATCCTGAGGTGAATGCCGCCATCGACGGCGAAGGTGTAGTGTACCACAATTATTTTGATGTCAGTATAGCTATCTCCACGCCACGTGGTCTGGTTACGCCAGTGCTACGCGATGTTGATGCGTTAGGCATGGCTGACGTTGAAAAAAAAATCAAAGATCTCGCAGTAAAAGGGCGCGGCGGCAAGCTGACGGTAAAAGAACTGACCGGCGGTAATTTTACTATTACCAACGGTGGCATGTTCGGCTCCCTAATGTCCACCCCAATAATCAACCCGCCACAGAGTGCGATTCTTGGCATGCATGCCATTAAAGACAGACCGATGGCCGTGGATGATCAGGTGGTGATTCTGCCGATGATGTATTTGGCGCTTTCTTACGATCACCGCTTGATCGATGGTCGTGAATCCGTGGGCTTTTTAGTCACGATAAAAGAGATGCTGGAAGATCCAACACGCCTGTTGCTTGATATATAGCGCGTGATGGAGTAGACTGCCGCCGCCTGCCGAGCGGCGGTCATATGGTAAAGATATTGGTTTACTTTGTGCTATGCAGACGCCATTGGCGGTATTATCCAATAATATCAAGAAAGTCATGCGACTTATCTTCAAAACTGGATGGATAGAATATCATGAATTTACATGAATATCAGGCAAAACAGCTCTTTGCTCGATATGGCCTGTCGGCGCCGACCGGTTATGTCTGCGCCACGCCGCGCGAAGCAGAAGAGGCCGTCTTGAAAATTGGTGCTGGTCCGTGGGTAGTGAAATGCCAGGTACATGCGGGTGGCCGCGGTAAAGCGGGCGGCGTGAAAGTGGTGAGCAGCAAAGAAGATATTCGTGCGTTTGCGGAAAATTGGCTGGGTAAACGTTTGGTTACCTACCAAACAGATGCGCAAGGCCAGCCTGTGCATCAGATTCTAATGGAAGCTGTAACCGACATCGATCAAGAACTCTACCTCGGTGTCGTGGTCGATCGCGCTACGCGTCGTGTAGTGTTTATGGCCTCGACCGAAGGTGGGGTTGAAATTGAAAAAGTGGCGGAAGAGACGCCGGAACTGATTCATAAAGCTGCGCTCGACCCATTGACCGGCCCACAGCCTTATCAGGGGCGTGAGTTGGCCTTTAAACTGGGGCTGAGCGGCAAGCAAGTGGCACAGTTTTCACCAAGATTTTATGGTTCTAGCGACCCTGTTCCTCGAACGCGATCTGGCACTGGTGGAGATTAACCCACTGGTGATCACCAAGCAGGGCGATCTGGTCTGTCTGGACGGTAAACTCGGAGCTGATGGCAATGCGCTGTTCCACCAGCCGGAGCTGCGCGAAATGCGCGATCCGAGCCAGGAAGATTCTCGCGAAGCGCATGCCGCACAGTGGAAACTGAACTATGTGGCGCTCGATGGCAATATTAGTTGCATGGTGAACGGTGCGGGTCTCGCCATGGGAACCATGGATATCGTCAAGCTGCATGGCGGCGCGCCTGCCAACTTCCTGGATGTGGGGGTGGTGCAACCAAAGAGCGTGTGACAGAAGCCTTTAAAATCATTTTCTCCGACGATAATGTGAAAACGGTACTGGTCAATATCTTTGGCGGTATCGTGCGCTGTGATCTGATTGCTGATGGCATCATCGGTGCGGTAGCCGAAGTGGGCGTTGACGTACCTGTGGTTGTGCGCCTGGAAGGAAACAATGCGGAACTTGGTGCTAAGAAACTGGCAGACAGTGGCCTGAATATCATCGCCGCCACCAGTTTGGCAGATGCAGCTCAGCAGGTTGTGAAGGCAGCGGAGGGTAAATAATGTCAATTCTGATTGATAAGCACACTAAAGTCATTTGCCAGGGATTCACCGGCAGTCAAGGCACCTTCCACTCTGAGCAAGCACTCGCTTACGGTACCAAGCTCGTGGGAGGCGTGACGCCCGGTAAGGGCGGCACAGAACATTTGTGCTTACCGGTGTTCAATACCGTGCGCGAAGCGGTAGAAGCGACCGGCGCGACGGCTTCAGTGATTTACGTCCCGGCACCGTTTTGCAAAGACTCGATTCTGGAAGCGATTGATGCGGGAATTGAACTGGTCATCTGTATCACTGAAGGTATCCCGACGATGGATATGTTGACCGTGAAGGTGAAGTTGGAGCAAAGCGGCGTGCGGATGATTGGGCCTAACTGTCCGGGTGTTATCACCCCCGGTGAGTGCATAATTGGCATTATGCCCGGTCATATTCACAAACCTGGCAAGGTGGGGATCGTCTCTCGTTCAGGAACCCTGACCTACGAAGCGGTGAAACAGACCACCGATACCGGGCTTGGTCAGTCAAGCTGTGTCGGTATCGGCGGTGACCCGATTTCGGGTTCCAGCTTTATCGATATTCTGGCGTTGTTCGAACAGGATCCACAAACCGAGGCCATCGTGATGATCGGTGAAATCGGTGGTATGGCGGAAGAGGAAGCGGCAGCCTATATCAAAGCGCATGTAACCAAACCGGTGGTAGGATACATCGCCGGTGTGACGGCACCGAAGGGCAAACGCATGGGCCATGCAGGTGCCATCATTGCGGGTGATAAAGGTACGGCGGATGATAAGTTCGTGGCGCTGGAAGCGGCTGGCGTGAAAACGGTGCGCAGCCTGGCGGATATAGGAGATGCTGTGAAAGCTGTATTAGCGCGTTAGTGCCTTACCATAAGCGTGAATTTCTGCTGATGAACCAACCTTAAACAGAGTGACACATGCTAGCCATCGTCAGCTTTCGCCGATGGATGACGAGGGGTAAAATGATTTGCCAGCAGTCTGGGGAGCATCTTTGGATGGCCCATTTTTATTATCGGTACAGCAATAAAAGATGAAAACAAAAAATATAAGAAGCGTTATTAACTCACCGTTCAATATATTAACCATGGCAACATTAAATTAACAATATTAAATAATATGGTTATGATTAAATCGTCTACACTTGATAGTGTGTTAAATTAAATCTGCGTGAGCAAGTCAAAAATTGGTTTGCTAATTGATGTTATTGTTAAGTCTATTTCTACATTTATTTAACAATTAATCGTATGGCGAAAACATGGTAAACCAGAAATTAACATTGAGAGTGCTATTTGCGTCAGATCAAAATATTAAGCTGGCTATCAATAGATAAATACGCTTAAATTGGCCACATCAATTTTCACCAAAGGTGCTCCGAAAGGGGGAGAGGTTGGTTTGAAACCAAAAACACAATCTGTGTCACGCACGTAAAAACCTATTTTTTGTATAGGATTACAGGCGTAATATAGCCGCTACCCTGTTTGTGGTGTAGTTTTTAACTATTTTTAACATGTTTTCTTTAGCGTGTTATTTGTTTAACGGTGAACTCTCGCTGTTTATAAAAGCCGGTTCTGAAGCAATTTTCTGTTGTGTTCTTTTTGGGTTTTTAGCGACTTGTTTGTTTACAATGCTAAAACCTTCCTGCGAGGAGCAAGGAGTCAAGATGTTTGATATAGTCGAACTGTCACGTTTACAGTTTGCCTTAACCGCGATGTACCATTTCCTTTTCGTACCATTAACGCTGGGGATGGCGTTTTTGTTGGCGATTATGGAAACGGTTTATGTGTTGACGGGCAAACAAATCTACAAGGATATGACCAAATTCTGGGGCAAGTTGTTTGGTATCAACTTTGCGCTGGGCGTGGCCACTGGGTTGACCATGGAATTCCAGTTTGGTACTAACTGGTCCTATTTCTCCCACTATGTTGGGGACATTTTCGGCGCGCCGCTGGCTATCGAAGGCCTGATGGCGTTCTTCCTCGAATCAACTTTTGTTGGCTTGTTCTTCTTTGGCTGGGATCGCCTGGGCAAAGTGCAACACATGGCCGTGACATGGTTGGTGGCGTTAGGGTCTAACTTCTCCGCGCTATGGATTCTGGTTGCAAACGGCTGGATGCAAAATCCCATCGCCTCTGAATTCAATTTTGAAACCATGCGTATGGAAATGGTGAGCTTTTCACAGCTGGTGTTGAATCCGGTTGCGCAGGTGAAGTTCGTTCATACCGTCGCTGCCGGTTACACCACGGGTGCCATGTTCATTCTGGGCATCAGTGCTTACTATCTGCTTAAGGGCCGTGATTTGGCCTTTACCAAACGCTCATTTGCCATTGCTGCCAGCTTTGGTACCGCAGCTGTGCTATCAGTTATCGTACTAGGTGATGAATCCGGTTATGAAATTGGCGACGTACAAAAAACCAAACTGGCTGCAATTGAAGCCGAGTGGGAAACCCAACCGGCACCTGCTAGCTTTACGCTGTTCGCCATTCCCAATCAGGAGAGAATGGAGAACCAGTTCGTTGTGCGCATTCCGTTTATGCTGGGGCTTATTGCCACGCGTTCGACGGACGGCATGGTACTGGGGCTGCGTGAACTGATGGATGATCACCAGGTACGTATTCGAAACGGCATGAAAGCGTATGAGTTGCTGGAGCAGTTGTGCGCAGGTAATACCGATCTGGCTGTGCGTGAAGCCTTTAACCAGTACAAACAGGATCTGGGTTACGGCATGCTGCTTAAACGTTACACCGCGGACGTTGCTAATGCGACTGAAGCACAAATTCAGCAGGCAACTAAGGACTCTATTCCTCGCGTTGCGCCGCTCTACTTCTCGTTCCGCATCATGGTGGCCTGTGGCGTGCTGATGCTGCTGATTATCGGCCTGTCGTTCTGGAGCGTTATCAGAAACCGTATTGGTAAAAACAAGCTGCTATTGCGGGCTGCCTTTTTCGGTATTCCGTTACCGTGGATTGCGGTTGAAGCTGGTTGGTTTGTTGCAGAGTACGGTCGCCAACCGTGGGCTATCAGTGAAGTGCTGCCCACGGCGGTGGCGAACTCTTCGCTGACGGCAGGTGACATCCTTCTATCGATGGGCTTGATCTGCGGTTTGTATACTCTGTTTCTGGTCGCCGAAATGTATCTGATGTTCAAATTCGCTCGCCTCGGCCCAAGCAGCCTGAAAACAGGACGTTACCACTTTGAACAGCCGTTGACGCTGACTCAGAACGCACGGTAAACAAGGAGTCCACTATGTTTGAATATGAAGTATTACGTTTTATCTGGTGGCTGTTGATTGGCGTGCTGATGATAGGTTTTGCTATTACTGACGGCTTCGATATGGGGGTTGGCGTGTTGGTGCGCGTAATGGGGCGTAATGATGTAGAACGCCGTATCATGATTAACAGTATCGCTCCGCACTGGGACGGTAATCAGGTGTGGCTGATCACCGCGGGCGGGGCGCTATTTGCTGCCTGGCCGATGGTGTATGCCGCCGCATTCTCCGGTTTTTATATCGCAATTATCCTGGTGCTGGCATCGCTATTCTTTCGTCCGATCGGTTTTGACTACCGCTCTAAACTGGAAGACGCGCGCTGGCGCAATATGTGGGACTGGGGCATTTTCATCGGTAACTTTATACCGCCAGTGGTGATTGGTGTAGCGTTCGGTAACCTGTTGCAGGGCGTACCGTTCAATATTGATGCCAATGCGCGCCTTTTCTACACCGGTAACTTCTTCCAACTGCTAAACCCGTTTGGCCTGTTGGCAGGCGTTGTCAGCCTGACCATGATTCTGGCGCAAGGTGCTACCTACCTGATGATGCGTACCAATGGCGATCTGTATGTGCGCTCGAAAGGTGCGGCTCAACTGTCGGCGTTAGTGATGATGTTTACCTTTGCGTTGGCCGGCGTGTTGGTGATCTACTGTATTGATGGTTTTACCATTATCTCTGTGTTGGACAAGGCGGCTGAGTCTAACCCATTGCACAAAGAAGTGGCGCATCAAGCTGGGGCCTGGCTAGCTAACTTCACTGCGCATCCAGTGCTGTGGGTTATCCCGTTGATAGGCGTGGTGCTGCCGTTGCTGACTATCGCAACGGCACGTGCGAACAAGGGCGGCCTGGCTTTCCTGTTCAGTTCGCTGACTATCGCCTGCGTTATCCTGACAGCTGGGGTTGCTATGTTCCCGTTTGTGATGCCTTCTATTACGCAACCGAACGTGAGTCTGACCATGTGGGATGCCACCTCAAGCCTGTACACGCTGAAAGTGATGACGATCGCCGCCATTATTTTTGTACCCAGCGTGCTCTCTTATACGGCATGGTGTTACTACAAAATGTTCGGTCGAATTACAAAAGAGCATATTGAACAGAACACCAACTCTCTCTACTAAGTAAGGAGCTTAATGATGTGGTATTTTGCCTGGATACTCGGAACGCTTCTTGCTTGCTCGCTGGGGATTATTACCGCTCTGGCGCTAGAGCAGAAGAAGTGAAGCAACTAAAGCGAAAGCTGCAGAAGATAACGCGCAATGAGTACTCTGGTTGATAAAAACTCTACTAACTGATGGACAATGGCCCGTTACTGTTACGGTTCTTGCCCTGCTCATGGCGTTGCTGATGGCGGCTGTGTGATGTTGTGGGACCCTACACGCTTTCCTGCACGCACCAGAGCGTTGGAAGTATGGCAAGGGCCGGTGTTGCTGGTATGGCCGTTTGTACCGGTGTGATATACGGGATAGGGTTTCCGCCAGCAACGCTTGCTGTAGCGCGTGATTTTGCGCCTTTTCCTGCTTTTCTTTATCCTACTCGCAGGGTTTATTTGCTTCTTTCGCTAGGTATCTACCCTAAATAATTCGAGTTGTAAGAAGGTAGCAAGAGAGCGAATCCTGGTGAACTTACTTAGGTAAGTGATTCAGGTGAGTGAGCGTATAGCCAACGCAACTACAGCTTGAAGTATGACGGGTATGTTCTATTCCGTTTGGTTATGGGTTTCAGCCAACCCATAATTATTTTATTTCCCTCTAAAGCAACCCATTTCAAACCGCATTTCTCTTGCGTATAGTAGCGGTGTTTCGTTGTATTACCAGGATGTAAAGTGAGCAATACGTTGTTTCGTTGGCCTGTACGTGTCTACTGTGAAGACACAGACACAGGTGGTGTGGTGTATCACGCCCGTTATATCGCCATCTATGAGCGTGCGCGGACAGAAATGTTACACGCTAACACGGTTTTCATCAGTGTGGCTTACTGAAGGAGTATGTAGCTTTCGCTGTGCGCCGTATGGTATGGCGGTCTAGTATTTTCTCCGGCGCGTCTGGATGATTTATTGAACGTAGAGAGTGAAATTACAGTAATACGTGGTGCTTCTCTCACGTTTGCTCAGCGTATTCTCAATTCTCCCGGCGATCTATTGAGTCACAGGCCGACGTATCGATCGCTTGTATCGATCAAAATCACATGAAGCCCATCGCGCTTCCTAAGTTTATTGTCGCGGAGTTTAAACAGTGACTGACATAAATATCCTTAATTTATTCCTAAAAGCCAGTCTTTTAGTGAAACTTATCATGCTAATTTTGATTGGTTTTTCTATCGCCTCTTGGGCGATCATTATCCAACGCACGCGTATTTTGAACAACGCCACGCGTGAAACTGAAGCCTTTGAAGATAAATTCTGGTCAGGCATTGAACTCTCCCGACTGTATCAGGAAAGCCAGACGCGCCGCGATTCGCTGGCAGGTTCAGAGCAGATCTTCTATTCCGGCTTCAAAGAATTTGCCCGCTTGCATCGGGCTAACAGCTATGCGCCAGAGGCGGTGGTAGAGGGCACTTCTCGTGCCATGCGCATTTCCCTGAACCGCGAACTGGAAATTCTGGAAAACCACATCCCGTTTTTGGGTACTGTCGGCTCTATCAGTCCGTATATCGGCCTGTTCGGTACGGTATGGGGGATCATGCACGCTTTTATCGCGTTGGGGGCGATTAAGCAGGCCACGTTGCAAATGGTTGCTCCGGGTATTGCCGAAGCACTGATTGCTACCGCCATTGGCCTGTTTGCGGCGATCCCGGCGGTAATGGCCTACAACCGCCTGAATCAGCGTGTGAATAAACTGGAGAAAAGCTACGATAACTTCATGGAAGAGTTCATCGCTATCCTGCATTGTCAAGCCTTCACTGAAAGTAGTAAGTAATCAGGAGGCAGCATGGCTCGTTCACTTTGTCGCCGGGATCTAAAATCCGAAATTAACATCGTTCCATTTCTGGACGTGCTGCTGGTGTTGTTGCTGGTCTTCATGGCAACGGCCCCCATCATCACGCAGAGCGTGAAAGTGGATTTGCCTGATGCAACAGATTCCAAAATCGTCTCCAGCAACGATAATCTACCGATGATTGTCGAAGTGTCTGGCGTCGGTCAGTACAGTCTGGTTATTGAACAAAAACGGATAGAACAATTTCCCGCTGAGCAGATTGTGGTGGAAGCCCAGGCGCGTGTGGCTGAAAACCCAAAGTCGGTGTTTCTGATCGGGGGCGCGAAAAACGTGCCTTATGATGAGATCATTAAAGCACTGAACTTGCTGCGCCAGGCTGGGGTCAAATCAGTGGGTCTGATGACTCATCCTATATAATCAATACGTTGCAATCAAAGCGTGATGTTTTTCTGGCAATCGTTTATTACTACGGAAAATACAGTATTTGGGAACCGCTTGTGCTAAAAGCCACCGAAAAACCTGATAAGTTGAAACGCGCCATTATTGTCTCGGCCGTTTTGCACATCATACTGATTGCTTTGTTAGTGTGGAGTTCATGCCAATCCTCTATGGATGCCAGTGGCGGCGGCGGTGACGGCTCGGCAATCGATGCGGTAATGGTTGATCCCAATGCCGTCGTTGAACAGTACAACCGCCAGCAGCAACAACAACAGAGTGATGCAAAACGCGCAGAACAGTTGCGTAAAAAGCAGGCTGAACAACAAGCTGAAGAGTTGCAGCAAAAGCAGGCCGCTGAGCAACAGCGGTTAAAAGAGCTTGAGAAAGAACGTATTCAAGCGAAAGAGGACGCCAAACAGCAGGCGAAAGAACAGGCCGAGCAGCGTAAGCAGGCGGAAGCCGCAGTCGCGAAGGCGAAAGCCGAAGCGGAACAACAAGCCAAAGCAGCCGCTGACGCGAAGAAAAAAGCTGAAAAAGAAGTGAAGAAACAGGCAGCTGCTGCTGCGAAAAAGCAGGTTAAAGAAGAAGCGAAGGCCAAAGCGGTAGCTGATGCGAAAGCCAAAGCCACAGCAGACGAAAAAACCAAGGCGGCTGCGGATAAAAAAGTCGCCGCAGAAGCCGCTGCACAGTTTGATTCCGTTGACGATCTACTCAGTGGTTTGGCGTCGTCGAAAAACTCGCCTAAATCAGGTGATGGTGCGCCAGCCGATGCCGGCGCGGCGAAAAAGAGCGGTGCCTTAGGTGCCGCGTTGGACAGTTATGGCGGTCAGGTTCGCGCGGCGATTCAGAGTAAATTCTATGACTGGCAGCTTTATCGGGGTAAAACCTGTACAGTTCGTATAAAACTGGCACCGGACGGTCTGCTCGTTTCCGTTGAAGCGGAAAATGGCGACCCGGCACTGTGTCAGGCAGCGATTGCCGCAGCCAAGCAGGCAAGAATACCTAAGCCGCCGAGCACGGATGTGTATGAAGCTTTCAAAAACGCACCGATTGATTTTAAACCGCAATAATCATGGTGTGAAGTACGATGCTAAAGGATGATACACTATCCACGAGTATTGTGTTTTGGTGATACCGGTTTGTTAAAACTCTGCTAATTTACCCAAGGCGATACCTCTGGATAAGGGAGATGAAATGAAGCAGGCATGTAAAGTCGCACTAGGTTTTTTAATGCTGTGGGTCACAGCGATGCACGCCGAAGTGCGTATCGAAATTACCCAAGGGGTTGACTCCGCACGCCCTATCGCCGTGCTTCCCTTCAAGTGGGCTGGCGGTGGCGTAGCGCCGGAAGATATTGGCGGTATCGTTGGTGCGGATCTACGCAATAGCGGTAAATTCAATCCGATCAATCCCAGCCGTATGCCGCAGCAGCCGGGTTCTGCATCGGAAGTCACGCCTGCTGTCTGGACGGCACTGGGGATTGACTCCGTCATCGTGGGTCAGGTTCAGCCCGGTGCGGACGGTAGTTACGTGATCTCTTATCAACTAGTTGATACCTCGGGTAACCCAGGTAGCGTATTGGCGCAAAACCAGTTCAAGGTCACCAAGCAATGGCTGCGCTATGCCGCGCATACTATCAGTGATGAAGTGTTTCAGAAGCTAACCGGTATCAAAGGTGGCTTCCGTACCCGTATCGCCTATGTTGTGCAGACCAACAGCGATCAGTTCCCTTACGAACTGCGCGTATCTGATTACGATGGTTACAACCAGTTTGTAGTGCACCGTTCTCCGGAACCGCTGATGTCACCGGCCTGGTCGCCGGATGGCAGCAAAGTGGCATACGTTACCTTTGAAAGCGGTCGTTCTGCGCTGGTAATTCAAACGTTGGCCAATGGTGCAATCCGTCAGGTTGCGTCCTTCCCGCGTCACAATGGTGCTCCGGCGTTTTCCCCGGATGGTAGCAAATTGGCCTTTGTACTTTCCAAAAGCGGCAGCCTGAATCTGTATGTCATGGACATCGGCTCCGGTCAGATCCGTCAAGTGACGGATGGTCGCAGCAACAATACTGAGCCAACCTGGTTTCCCGACAGCCAAACTTTGGCATATACTTCGGATCAGGCTGGACGTCCACAAGTCTACAAAATCAACGTCAATGGCGGGGCTACGCAGCGCATTACCTGGGAAGGTGCGCAGAATCAGGACTCAGAAGTCAGTAGCGATGGAAAAATGCTAGTGATGGTAAGCACCATCGATGGCGCTCAACATATTGCTACACAAGATCTAGTGACGGGGGCCATTCAAGTCATTACAGGCACCTATCTGGACGAAACGCCGAGTATCGCACCGAACGGCACGATGGTGATTTACAGCTCTAAACAAGGGCTGGGCTCAGTACTGCAACTGGTGTCTACTGACGGACGTTTCAAAGCGCGTCTTCCGGCAACTGATGGACAGGTTAAATTCCCTGCCTGGTCGCCGTATTTATAAACATAAATAATTTTTTCAAAGGATATAATAGATGCAATTCAATAACATATTGAAATACCTGATGTTGGTTCTACCGGTGCTGGCTATCGCCGCATGTACTTCACACAAGGAAGACGGCAAAGACCAGTTTACCGTTGGCACTGCAGGCAGCGATTATGAAAATGGCAATATGTCTGCTTCTAAGCAGACTCGCCTGCAAATGCAAGAACTGCAATGCAACAACATTGTATACTTCGATCTGGATAAGTACGATATCCGTTCTGACTTCGCTCGGATGCTGGACGCGCACGCTTCCTT
>JBPETC010000002.1:0-46194 GCA_051710325.1 Symbiopectobacterium sp. | reverse complement strand
TGTTACTCCCTGCCAGTTTGGGAGACATGGTCCGGGTTGCCTAGGAATAGCGTGATCGGGTCAAAGAGCGGTTTCATTTAATGCATGCGCGCCGTCAGTTTTGGGAGCGGCTGTTCAATAGCCCTTTGCTGACTAGATCGCTGCCGGGTAACAGATGGTGTCGGAGGAAACCCTGCGCCAGCAGTTGGATCAACCGCAGCAGATGCAGGGGATGTGGCGCTTGTAGGGTCCTCCGGGCGGGAGACGCCGGTTTGTTGACCCTGCGTGATTTACAACTGATCCAATTGGCGGATGTGGTGCTCTATGACCACCTGGTAAGCCCGAAAGTGCTGGAGCGGGTGCGTCGCGATGCGGAAAAATCTGCGTCGGTAAGCGCGCTTCCGCGCATTCATTGCCGCAGGAGGAGATCAATCGTCTGCTGTTTACGCTGGTATTGAGCGGTAAATGAGTGGTACGCCTGAAAGGCGGCAATCCATTCATCTTTGGGCGCGGCGCTGAGGAAATGCAATACCTGACAAAACCCGGGGGTCCCTTCCAAATCGTACCGGAGATCGCGGCGGCTGCTGTAGCGTTACCGCCTATGCCGGTATCCCGCTTCTTACCCACTATGATTACGAGCAAAGCGTGCTGTTTATTACCGGACACCGCCGTCCCGACGGCGAAGCGCTCGATTGGTCTACGCTGGCGCTTGGGCGCCAGACGCTCGCTATCTATATGGCTATATGGGCACGGTGAAAGCGGTAGAAATCAGCCAGCAGCTGATCGCCCATTGGCGTGCACTGGATATACCAGCGGCGGTGATTAGTCGTGGTATACGAGCGGATTAGTCCGTGAACATCTTTAACCGATCAGTTATTAGATCTACTGCACAGTCGAGCTATTATCAAAGTCTGATTAGCTCTGTCAGGTCAGGTGTCACCGCCTTTCGAGGTGGGCGGAGTGTTAACGGGGTAAACTATGCAGAATGTAACGCAGTTATCGGTAAGTAAGCGGCCAATGGGGCGTGAAGATGAACGCACCTACCCATTTGGAGCTATCGCCGGTTTTTCTTTCTACTGGTTGGCGTTTGTGGTTCCGATTTGTGTCTATGGCTCGAACACCACGCTATTTTTATGCTCCACCTACTACATCTGGCCGTTTTTTAGCGCTGATAATAGCCTCCGTGCTGATCGGCGTGTTTTTCAGTATGATTTTCAAAGGTAACATAACGTTAATGGTGTTTTGTAGCGGCGCAGTAATTATCTGTTTGTTCTAGTTGGTTTTTCACTTATCGCTGGGTGGTGAGGTGCGACGTAAATCGCCGGCCATATTTACCGACGTTTAACAAATGTTACTGATATTTCTTCGCATCTACTTTTCCTCGTGTTTCTTCTCTCGCTCTGCAATAATACGGTTCGGTTATCCGCTTTAAAAAAAATAAACCGTACTCAGGTGCGTTAATCCACCCTGATAATATGGAGTCGAAGGCAAAGTTATGGGATGATTAGGCGGTTTTTCAGGGAGCGGATGGGAAAGTTAACGCTGTTATTATTGATTTTGCTCGGTTGGCTGCAATATTCGCTGTGGCTGGGTAAAAATGGAATTCATGACTATGTTCGGGTTAAAGATAACGTGGTTGCCCAACAGGGCAATAACGGCAAACTCAAAGCCCGGAACGAACAGCTGTTTACGGAAATCGACGATCTCAACGGTGGACAAGAAGCCATTGAAGAACGTGCGCGCAATGAGCTGGGCATGATCAAACTGGGTGAGAGTTTTTATCGTCTGGTACCGGATCAATCTGGTCGTCGTGCGGCGACGGCGTCTTCATCTGCAAATTCTGGCGCATCCAGCTCTTTGTCGTCTTCTAACCTCATGACGTCACGTTAACCCATGTCTGAACCGCTGCTCTCCCTACCTGAGGTTATCGCCGTTCTGCCCGCCGCCGGAAACGGCACCAGAATGAAGTGCGACTGTCCAAAACAATATCTCACCCTTCATGGAAAAACGCTGCTGGAACATACTCTGGCTGCGCTGTTTCAGCATCCGCATATTCAACGTGCAGTGGTGGTTGTCAGTCCCGACGACTGGCGCTTTGCGGCCTTGCCGCTGGCATATGACCCGCGCGTCAGTGTGGTATTAGGCGGCAAACAGCGGGCTGACTCGGTATTGGCCGGCTTGCGTGCGGTCAGTGATGCGACCTGGGTGTTGGTGCATGACGCCGTACGTCCGTGTTTATACCTTCAGGATCTGGATCGCTTGTTACAGCTTATCTGGCACTGCGACGTGGGCGGTATTCTTGCTGCACCTGCGCGGGACACCATGAAGCGTAGCCAGGGTGAGGTGATTGAGCACACGGTTGATCGCCGCGATTTATGGCACGCCTTGACGCCGCAACTGTTTCCACGGTTATTATTACAAGATTGCCTGGAGCGCGCGTTACAACAAGGGGCTGTCGTGACCGATGAAGCGTCGGCACTCGAGTATTGCGGCTATCATCCACAGATTGTTGCAGGACATGCTGATAATATTAAAGTGACGCATCCTGAGGATTTAGCGCTGGCCGAGTGCTACCTGGCTAGATTGGCACCACCAAGCGTGTGATATAACCTTCATCGGTTTCATGTTTCATAACCATTCGCTAATCAAGGAGAATAACCCAATGCGTATTGGTCACGGTTTTGATGTCCATAAACTGGGCGGCGAAGGCCCATTGGTGATCGGAGGGGTTCGTATTTCTTACCCTCTGGGATTGTTGGCGCATTCTGATGGGGATGTATTGCTGCATTCGGTAATCGATGCGCTGCTAGGCGCGGCAGCGCTAGGCGATATCGGTAAACTATTTCCCGACACCGATCCCGCCTACAAAGGCGCGGATAGCCACGAGCTGCTGCACCAGGCGTGGCAGCGGATAAAAGAAAAAGGCTATCGACTGGGTAATCTGGATGTCACTATTATTTCGCAAGCGCCGAAAATGGCCCCGCACATTCCGCAAATGCGGGTGAATCTAGCAGAAGATCTTCACTGCCATATGGATGACGTCAATGTAAAAGCTACCACCACTGAACAGCTCGGGTTTATTGGATTTGGAGAAGGGATCGCCTGCGAGGCAGTTGCGCTGTTGGTGAAAGATGAACGGAGTGAAATGGTCGCATGGTAATGCAGCAAGAACTCGCTGCGCTCAACATGAAAAATCTGTTCTGGCTGCATGGTAACCGCAGGCGACAGGAACGCACAAAGCAAGCACCAATGATTGTCTTATGATGGAAGATCTGGGTTTTGCACCGGACGGAGATGGTGAATATCTGCTAGTTCAGGTACGTAAACGTGGCTGCAACACTTCGTTTGTGGCTGAAGCTTTGGCGAAATTCGCCCGTATTCCACGCGCGCCGTGAGTTATGCTGGCTTGAAGGACCGGTATACGGTGACGGAGCAGTGGTTTTGCCTATGATATGCTGAGCAAAGTGTTACCCTATTTCTCCGCTTTTCCGCTTGAAGGGTGTGAAATTCTTAACAGTGCCCGCCATCGGCACACAAACTGCGTATCGGTTCGTTGTGCGGCAATCAGTTTACGCTGACGCTACGCAATATCAGCGACCGTGCTGCCATCGAAGCGCAGCTAGCGGCGATTGCCGAACGGGGCCTACCGAACTATTGATGAGATTCGCGTTAGCGAGCGCAATAAACGCAGCTTTTATCTATTGACCAGCCGTAACGCGCTTGTTCAATCTTATCGTAAGCCAACGTTTGAGTTAGGGCTTGGCAATGCAAGTGCTGTCTAATGATGCGCTGCAACGCAAACGCGCGTTGATAAACGTGAACTGTGCATGATAGAACCTCTGTCCCGGCGACGGAGATCCTGGCATTCAGGGGGATGCGTTGGTGTTTGAACAACGTTGCCTGGTGGTGCACGATATGTTGCTTGGATTGCTGCGTTGTAAACGGGTGAAGGTTACGCGCCGCGCCGCATTGCTTTATCCGCAATGCAGATGTGCTAGTCCTGGCTGGATGATGAATTTGTCACGCTGGATTTCTGGCTACCGGCAGGCAGTTTTTCCATCAGCATTGTGGTGAGCTCAACACGATGCTTGAGTAGATGGATATCGCTGATTGAGATGCAGCGTCAGGTTTAGTAACGATATAGTACCTATGCAATAAGGGTGCGAACTCACGGCAATGCATTGCCATTGTTGAGTAAAAGTATGAAGACGTTAATCACGACTGAGGCTGACGAGATAGGGTGAACAAGCGCATGAAAACGATGCTGACACTGTTGCGTCAGCAGGGCATTCATGACGAGCGATTGCTTAAGGCTATCGAGGCTGTGCCGCGTGAGCGTTTTATCGACGAAGCCTTTGAGCACAAGGCTTATGAAAATACCGCGTTACCGATAGGCTCCGGTCAAACCATCTCTCAGCCTTATATGGTTGCCCGCATGACGGACCTGTTGCAATTGACGCCTGCATCTCGTGTACTCGAAATTGGCACTGGTTCCGGCTACCAAACGGCGGTTTTGGCGCATTTGGTAAAGCAGGTTTTTTCCGTTGAGCGTATCAAAGGATTGCAATGGCAGGCTAAACGGCGTTTGAAGCAACTGGACCTGCACAATGTTTCCACTCGACACGGAGATGGCTGGCAAGGCTGGCCGTCACGTAGCCCGTTTGATGCCATTATTGTGACGGCGGCGGCACCTGAAATTCCGAATGCGCTGATAGCGCAATTGGATGAAGGGGGCATTATGGTGCTCCCGGTGGGAGCACAGTCGCAAACGTTGCAGAGAATACAACGCCACGGTGAAGAATTTGTGGTTAATACCATTGAAACGGTTAAATTTGTTCCGCTGATCGAAGGCGAAATAGCCTGATACCTTTTCAAGCACGTTTATGGGTATTAATCATTTACGATTTATTTCAATACAACTCTGTTATAGTGATAACATGTTGATATTATTAGTATTTAATAAGTGCTAACACTGTGAGGACAGGGCTGTTTTGAGCGGTTTGATTAATGTATACCCTAAATAATTCGCGTTGCAGGAAGGCGGAAAGTGAGTGAGTCCCGATGAGCTTATCAGGTAAGTGATTCGGGTGAGTGAGTGCAGCCAACGCATATGCAACGTGAAGTATGACGGGTATTATATTGATTAAGCCTTACGGTTATAAGGGAGCAAGGCGCATGGGAAGCAAAACGAGAACACTGCGTCAGTTGGCAGCGTGCACAGCAATTATTCTGGGGTTGGTGGGATGTTCGAATAACGACAGCAAACCCGCTCCAATCAGCAGCGTAAGCAGTCAGAGAAATAGCAGCAGCCGCGATGGAATGCTCACGACTGCGCCTTCTAATATATCATCTTCCGGAGATTCGCCGATTACCACGCGTGATGGCCGCATTATATACAACCGTAGCTATAACGCCATTCCTAAAGGTAGCTATGGCGACAGCACCTATTATACGGTAAAATGGGGTGATACATTGTTCTACATCGCCTGGATTACCGGCAATGATTATCGCGAGTTGGCTCAGCGCAACAATGTGCCTGAGCCTTATAGCCTGAACGTTGGGCAGGTGCTTCAGGTGAGTGACGGTTCCTCCTCGCCGGTAAGCAACGGATCGACCGGCGGTGAACGCATGCTGGCAGGCGGTACGGGCAGCAGCGGCGGTATGCTGGTACCTTCCGATGCTACGCGTGGCGGTGTGCCTCAGCCACCGTCAATGACGCAAATTCAAACAACGCAGATTGATTCTCAGTCAACTAATGCGAATTCTGGGAATTCGAGTAAACAGAATGTAGGTAAGATGTTACCTTCCACTAGAGCTGCCATGACGACTCCTGTGACCGCCCCTGCGGCTGTTAAAAGCGGTGCTCCTACTGTTAACAGCTGGCGTTGGCCTACTGAGGGGAAAGTCATAGATAGTTTCTATGCATCGGAAGGGGAAAACAAAGGGATTGATGTCGCTGGCACTCGTGGGCAACCAATCATGGCGACCGCTTCAGGGCGTGTTGTTTATGCGGGAAACGCTTTACGCGGGTACGGTAATCTGATTATTATCAAGCACGACGATGATTACCTAAGCGCCTATGCCCATAATGACACTATGCTGGTCCGGGAACAACAAGAGATCAAGGCGGGTCAACAGATCGCTACCATGGGTAGCACCGGAACCAGTTCAGTACGCTTGCATTTTGAAATTCGTTACAAGGGGAAATCCGTAAACCCGCTGCGTTATCTTCCGCAGCGATAAATCAGGCAGAGTATTTCGGTATTCTGCCAAGGGATCACGGGTATGGGCCACTTATGAGCCAACGCACGCTGAAAGTTAACGAGTTACATGATGATACCGAGTTCGAGGAAAATGGATTTGATGTTTTTGACGAAAAGGCGCTAGCGGAGGAAGAAGCGGAGGATAATGAGGCATATCCGACGATAAGTTGTTATCCCAAAGTGCAGCCCAGCGCGTGCTGGATGCTACCTAACTATATTTAGGGAAGATTAGTTACTCTCCGCTTCTTACCGCTGAAGAAGAAGTATTTTTGTCCGTAAGGCGCTGCGCGGTGATGTTTCATCGCGACACCGTATGATTGAAAGTAACCAGCGACTTGTGGTGAAAATTGCCCATTGCTACAACAATCGCGGTCTAGCGCTGTTGGATCTCATCAAAGAAGGTAAGCTTGGTTTTATCCGTGCGGTTGAGAAATTCGATCCAGAAAGGGGTTTCCGCTTTTCAACCTATGCCACATGGTGGATTCGCCAAACGATTAAACAGGTTATCATGAACCAAACCTGTGCCATTCGTCTGCCTATTTATATCGTTAAAGAATTGAACATTTATCTGGGCGCCACGCGTAAGCTTTCTCATAAATTGGATCACGAGCCCAATCCGGATAGAGATTGTCGAGCAGCTCGACAAACCTGTTGATGACGTAAATCGCATATTACGATTGAATGAACGTATTACATCGGTCGATGCGCCATTGGGCGGGGACTCTGATAAAGCGCTACTGAATATTCTAGCGGATGAAAAACAACGGATCAGAAGACACCACGCAAGACAACGATATGAAACATAATATCGTTAAATGGTTGTTCGAACTGAACGCTAAACAGAGTGAAGTGCTGGCTCTTCGTTTTTTGGCTGCTGGGGTATGAAGCGGCAACGCTTGAAGACGTTAGTCATGAAATTGCCTTGATCCGTGAACGCGTGCGTCAAGTCAAAGTGGAAGGGCTGTGCCGTTTGCGTGAAATTTTGCAAGTGCAGGAACTAGATATTGAAGAACTGTTTCGTGAATAATGAAGAAGAAACGATCGCCGTATTTGCACGTTGAGTCGACTGTTTCTCAAATAAAAGAGAAAGAGGTGGGGAAGGAAAACCACCTCTTTTTATGCTTTATTTCTATGTATTAATGAACGGTATTGTCCGATAAAAAATCAACGATCTCGCCAACCTTGATCATCTTTTTCTCACCGTCGCGACGATATTTATATTCAATCTCGTCATTATCCAGATTGCGATCGCCAATGACGATCGTATGCGGCACGCCGATCAATTCCATATCCGCAAACATCACACCCGGACGCTCTTTACGATCGTCGAGCAGCACATCGATGCCTTTGGCGCGCAGTTGCTGATAAATGTATTCAGCTAGCTCTTTCACGCGAAACGATTTGTGCATGTTCATCGGCAGGATCACCACCTGGAAGGGGGCGATAGCGTCATGCCAGATAATGCCACGATCGTCGTGGTTCTGTTCGATGGCGGAAGCCACCACGCGCGTCACTCCGATACCGTAACAGCCCATGGTCAGGATCTGGTTACGACCATCTTCACCTTGCACGATGGCTTGCAATGCCTGAGAGTATTTGGTACCAAGTTGGAAGATGTGACCCACTTCGATGCCGCGTTTGATTAACAGGGTGCCTTTCCCGTCCGGGCTGTCATCGCCTTCAACTACGTTGCGGATATCTGCCACTTGCGGCAGTGCAACGTCACGTTCCCAGTTAATGCAAAAGAAGTGTTTGCCGTCCTGGTTTGCGCCAGCGCTGAAATCGCTCATTGCCGCGACTGTGCGATCGATAATCATCGGTATTGACATATTAACCGGACCTAATGAGCCTGGGCCTGCACCAACGATGTCGCGAATCTCAGTCTCGGTTGCGAAGGTCAGCGGGATGGCGACCTGCTCCAGTTTCTCCGCTTTCATTTCATTCAGCTCATGATCGCCACGCACCAGCAGGGCAATCAGCTTGTGGCCGCTCTCTTGTGTCGCTTTCACCAGCAGCGTTTTGACCGTTTTTTCGATCGGAAGGTTAAACTGCTCAACCAGCTCGGCGATGGTTTTGGCGTTAGGGGTATCAACCAGACGCATCTCTGCTTTCGCTTCGGCACGTCCCAGTGTGGGGGCAACGGCTTCAGCAAATTCGATATTGGCGGCGTACTCTGAGTCGGTAGAGAAAACGATGTCATCTTCGCCGCTTTGCGCCAGAACCTGGAATTCATGTGATGTGCTACCACCGATGAAGCCGGTGTCCGCCTGAACCGCGCGGAAGTTCAACCCCATGCGGCTAAATGCACGGCTATAAGCGTCGTACATTGCGTCATATGTGACCTGCAACGATTCCTGCGAGGTATGGAACGAGTAGGCATCTTTCATGATGAATTCGCGAGAACGCATCACGCCGAAACGCGGGCGCACTTCATCGCGGAATTTGGTCTGGATCTGAAACAGATTCAGTGGCAGCTGCTTATAAGAGCTCAGCTCGTTGCGCACCAGATCGGTAATCACTTCTTCATGCGTTGGACCGAGAACAAAAGGGTGGTCACCGCGATCGACAAAGCGCAGCAATTCCGGGCCATACTGTTCCCAGCGGCCACTCTCTTGCCACAGATCGGCGGGTTGTACCACGGGCATGGAAATCTCGATAGCACCGGCGTTATTCATCTCTTCACGCACGATGTTTTCGACTTTCTTCAGAACCCGGCAGCCAGTCGGCAACCAGGTGTATAACCCGGAGGCCAGCTTGCGGATCATCCCAGCGCGCAGCATCAACTGATGGTTGATGACCTCCGCGTCGGAAGGCGTCTCCTTCAGGGTGGAGAGCAGATATTGGCTAGTACGCATGGTGTTTTAGTTCCGTCAGAACGTAAAATCGAAAAGTAATGGGCACTGATGTGTCCCAAAATGAGATGCAAAGGGCCATACAGGCCTTTAAACACGGTAAAGTGTTTCAGTATAACACTGACTTTTCTTCGTCAAAAGTGTGCAGCGTGAATTTTATGGCGCTCAGGCCGCCACATGGATAACGATTCAATTTTCGTTTAGCGCGGTGCTGGGGTCTAGGCTGAGCACTTCTGTTCGCATGTCCGTTACGCGCTAGCGCACGTTGAATTCCAGGAACAGAACAGCGTAATCACGCGAGGCTTCCCTTTTGTGGTACGCCGGGCATGAATCCTGATTCAACACCTGGGTGATAAAACGGCGCAGGTGTAAGTAAGTGGATTGATGTTGCGCCAGTTGTTGCTCTGCCAATGCAGAAAAATATACCGGTATCTCGGTGTATGGTGCGTGCCTGTTGCGCGAAGCCGCCGATGGCATCAGGCACACTCTCCGAAAAAGGCAAATAGGGTTTGATATTGATATCAAACACCGACGTGCCGTCGACCAGATCGAGGTTGCCAAATTGTCAGATAACGCTGTCGCTTGTGGTCTTTATCCCTTTCAGTCTGACCAGCGACATACCGATGTGATTCAGGCGAAAAATGTAACGTGTGGCAAAAACCCCATACGCGCATTCCCGCACAAACTGGGATGGAGAACCGTTGGTAAGCCAGCCCTGTTCATGGTGTGGTGAAAAATAAATAACACCAAATATGGCTGAACGCGTCCAGCCTACGCACCGCTTCTGGCCGGTGGTAGGGCGGCAGAAGATGCAGTTCTCCGTCGCTATTTTTAATCAGTCCGGGTGTTGCCTAGTGGTACGGCGAATTTTCTTTATAAGGTGAACGGATAACGCCAATCTGATCGAAATGATAGGTGGTCATTGGCCAGCTTTATTGAGAAGAAATTTTCAGTGCAGTGCCATCAAAGATGGCCTGCCGATAGCAGCCTGTAACTCCACTGACGACTTGACAGTTATGCACCAGAACCGCATTGGCACGCATCGCTGTTGCACGCGTTGCATATGGCAGCGGCATTTGCAACCGTCGCGGGCGTATCTTGCACGCTAACCCTGGCACACATAGCAAAATACTTCGCCCATATCGCGTAACGGTTTACCCGCTAATTCTTCCGCATTGTTATACAGCAAGGCGGTTTCCGGACGCGTAGCCAGTTTCGCTTTGGGCGGATCTTCGCTAGCTGGTTCGATAATCGGTTGCAGTGCCGATGGCGTTTTTTGGTTGTAGCATGGAACATCCTGTTAGTGACAGTGCTAAAAACACGAGTAGTATAGCAGCACGCATAGCATTTCTTCTCTACTATTCTTCTTTTGAAGTGTGCTTATTGAAGCAAGCTACGACACAAATAACAAGACGGGCGCAGAGGCCCGTCTTGAAATAATTATCACTCGCTATCGGCTGATATTACCAGCCTTTTACCACGCCGCCGTTGAAAATCTTGTTGACCGCTTCATAAACTTCGTCTGACTGGTAAGCCTGAACGAATTTCTTCATGTTGGCCGCGTCTTTGTTGTCTTCACGCGACATAATTAGGTTTACGTACTGAGAGTCTTTCTTTTCCATAAACAGAGCGTCTTTAGTCGGCGTCAGGTTAATCTGGCTGGCATAGGTGGTGTTGATGATAGCCAGTGCGATTTGCTCGTCATCCAGAGAGCATGGCAGTTGCGGTACTTCTAGTTCGACCAGTTTCAGGTTTTTCGGGTTTTCAACCACGTCCAGCAAGATCGGCAGAAGGCAAACTTTATCTTTCAGTTTGATCAGACCCTGTTTTTGCAGCAGCAGCATGGAGCGACCCAGGTTGGTCGGATCGTTAGGCAGTGCAATTTGTGCCCCGTTTTGCAGCTCATCTAATGATTTAATTTTTTAAAGTAGCCAGCGATCGGGTAGACAAAGCTGTTGCCGACAGCAACCAGTTTGTAGCCACGGTCTTTGATCTGTTGGTCCAGATAAGGCTTGTGCTGGAAGGCATTTAGGTCGATATCCCCTTTGCTCAGCGCTTCGTTCGGCAGCACGTAATCGTTAAAGAACACCAGTTCCACGGTCAGGCCATATTTATCTTTAACCACTTTCTGTTCGACTTCAGCAACTTGTTGTTCAGCACCCACAATAACACCGACTTTGATGTTGTTCAGGTCTTTTTCTTCTTGTCCGCAGGTTTTCAGCGCCAGTGCACCCAGTAGCGCACCCAGTAGCGCACCCAGTGCGGCGACGGTTTTAAATTTGATTCTCATTTTCTTAACCAATGCATATTGCGGCTTGCCGACAGCGGCATAATACGAGGTATAATAAAGCTTATTTATGAGTAACTGCCCGTGCCGTGCGATCGCCTACGAATTGGATCAGGTAGACCAGAACAACCAGTAATATTATACCGTATTCATGACTGCCGTGTTATAATCAGTATATCCATACTGATAACCAATTTGACCTAACCCACCGGCACTGACTGCGCCCCATAGCAGAATAGCGTACCAGGGTGATAAGTGTGATTGTGGCGGCATTGATAAGACAGGGAAGTGCTTCTGGCAGCAGAATCTTACGAATAATCTGTAGAGGTGTGGCGCTCATAGCGCACGCCGCTTCGATCAATCTGCTAGAGATTTCCAGCAGGGCGTTTTCTATCATACGCGCGATAAACGGTGCTACGCCTACGGTCAATGGCACAATTGCTGCCTTCAATCCGATAGAAGTGCCGACGATGGCGCGTGTGAACGGAATCATCCACACCAGAAAAATAATGAACGGAATAGAACGGAAAATATTAACCAATGCTGACAGTGTGCGATACAACGGCGGATTGGCAACGATCTAACCCGGGCGGGTAATATAAAGCATCACGCCAACCGGCAATCCAGCACAAAGCCAAAGAAACCGGAAACAAATATCATCACAATGGTTTCCCAAACGCCTTTCGCCATCAACCACATCATTGCTTCAGACATAGCCCAGCACCTCAACTTTCACATGGTGTTCCTGTAAAAACACGATGGTGGCTACCGTGTCCTGTTCTTCGCCGTGCATCTCGGTCAACATGATGCCGAATTTAACGCCACCAGCGTAATCCATTTTCACACTGATGATATTGTTATTGACGTTAAAGCGGCGCGCGATCTTTGAAAGTAACGGTGCATCGACGGATTGACCGGTAAATTCCAGCCGTAGAAGCGGGATGTTTTGGTCGTTGTGCAGTGCTGCGATGAGTCGGGACTGGTAATCCTCGGGGATATCCAGATTCAGCGTAGACTGAATCAAGGTTTGTACCATGGGTGTTTTAGGGTGAGAGAAAACTTCGCTGACCGTATCCTGGTCAATCAATTGACCGCCACTGATAACAGCTACTTGATCGCAGATGCGTTTTACTACATCCATTTCATGGGTGATTAATAGGATAGTTATCCCTAAACGACGATTAATCTCTTCGAGCAATTCGAGAATGGAACGCGTAGTGGGCGGATCGAGCGCACTGGTGGCCTCGTCATACAGTAGTACCTTGGGATTACTGGCCAGCGCGTGAGCAATCGCAACGCGCTGCTTTTTCCCGCCGGACAGATTTGCCGGATAAGCATCATGCTTGTCCGATAACTCAACCAGTTCGAGCAGTTCGTTGACGCAGTGGTAATTCGTTTTTCGGCGTGGTGTCCAGCTCAAGAAGGTAGGGCCACATTACCAAACACGGTTCGTGACGCCAAAAGATTAAAGTGCTGGAAGATCATACCAATCTGGCGGCGTGCCTTGGTCAACTGCGCTTTGGACAGCGCCATCAAATCCTGGTCACCGACCAACACCTCGCCATGTGTCATGACTCTCCAGCAGATTTACGCAGCGGATCAACGTACTTTTACCTGCACCGGATGCGCCGATAACCCCATAGATTCGCCCAGCAGGGACATACAGACTGACATTATCCAGTGCTGTAATGGTCAGGCCTTTCTGCTGGAAAATTTTTGTAATGTTAGAAAGTTTAATCATCTTTATTTATCGTAAGTACCTATCGTGGGATAGATCAACGTCTGCCGTATGCAGAATATTGTACGGATGTTAGGGGTCTAGACGTCTAAGTCAATTTACTTTGTCGTTATGACGCATTCTTGCAAAGTACAAAAACATACGATACTAAACTAACGCGCAAATAACGCCATCAGGAGCACATAACAGTGGAACAACCGATTCCAGCCATTTTTCTCGATCGCGACGGCACTATTAATATCGATCATGATTACGTTCATGAGATCGATCAGTTTGAGTTTATTGATGGCGTTATCGACGCGATGAGTGAACTAAAGAAGAAAGGATTTGCGCTGGTGTTAGTGACTAACCAGTCCGGTATTGCGCGTGGCATGTTCAGTGAAGATGATTTCATGCACCTGACCGAGTGGATGGATTTATCGCTGGCCGATCGCGGGGTCGATTTGGACGGCATCTATTTCTGTCCCCACCACGCAGAAGAGGGGCAAGGAGAATATCGTCAGGAGTGTGACTGCCGTAAACCCAAGCCGGGCATGTTTCTCTCAGCGCAGAGCTTCCTCAATATCGATATGGCCGCTTCTTATATGGTCAGTGATAAAGAAGAAGACATACATGCTGCCATTGCGGCGAATGTCGGAACAAAAGTACTAGTGCGTACCGGCAAGCCGATTACCGAGCAAGGCGAAGCGCTAGCTGATATTGTAATTGACAGTCTGGCCGATTTACCGCGCGTTATCGAACAGCGTAAATGAGTAAAATCGGGCTTATTGTGTGGAATTTGAACAAACGGAAAAAAAGGTGAAAAGGGGTCGTGTAAATCATTGGGATCCCTATATAATGAACCTCCGTTGACACGACACGAAGCGACTCAAGGCGAGGTCAGCAAGAGAAAACGATTCACTTTCAAATAAAAATAATTGTTGACTCGCTCAATCATCCAATAAATTAATCACAGTATAAACCCTCCTGTTTTGGATGTGGAGATACAGTGGCTACAGTTGATGTAAGATGTCCGTTTTGTGAACAGACAGTCTCTGTAAAAAAACACAGTTATGGCAGAAGTGCCCATCAGCCGTTACCGTTGTCAATCATGTAAACGCACCTTCCAACACGATTATTCTTATCGTGCTATTGACTTGGCAATGAATAATGCGGGTATTCGTAACACTGCTTTGGCGTTACATACTAGTATCAATACCGCGCGGATCGTGTATTCAATAAGTTGATACAATATCAAAGGTAATACTCGCGTTCGATGTAAGTACCGATGAGCCTATCGTGCATTTCGGATGATATTGAATACCCCTCTCGGTAAAGCTGGCTTCATCACGATTGGCAATATAGTCAACGATCGTCAAGAGATGGACTGCCGCTGGTGCTTTGCTCAAGTTGTTAGAAGATATTCATAGTGGTTTTACATGTGAAAGTGTGGTTTTATATAGAACGATAATAACGAAGGGTATTTATTTACCTAGATGCAAATCACAAAACGAGAGCTGTAGTGTTGATTATTTCAAGATAAATGGAGCAAAGTTTCATTAGTAAAACAGAAAAGACAGTTTATGACAATATGGCGCAGATAAGAGCGAGATGAGCAGAGATGGCATCTATACTGACAATCAAAAACCCCGCGAACAGGGCTTTACGGTGTCGAATTACAGAATCCGACTGATCAACCTGTCGATCCTGATACGGCGCAAACGGCGTATCAATTTACGCACTTTCACTGGATATTGTGCGATACCTTGCAAATCAGTATAGCGCTTGAGCGGCGTGGTGTATGTGCGAATCTGCTCAAGCTCTTGCAATCGCTGTTCCAGCAGCACTTTTTCAGGATCGTGGAACAGGATGGCGTTTTCCAAATCTAAACGCCACGCGCGAGGATTGAGGTTATTACCTGTCAGCAACTGCCAGGTATCGTCTGACCACAGACCTTTGAGGTGGAAGCTGTTATCCCCATTCCTCCACAACCGTACGGTTAACTGCTGATTGTCGATATAACGCTGCAAGCGACTGACGAAACGGCACAGGTTGATTTCATACAGGTAGGGCAACGCACCGATAATCTTGAACGGCTGATCTTCGGGAATAAAGAAATCGTTAGCTGTCTTGTCGCCAATGATGATCTCCACCTGCTTGCCCTCTTTAAGCAGGTGCACCACGTTTTTGATCAGTAGTGCCGGCAGGTTGAAATAAGGGGTGCACATTACCAGTCTATGCTCGGTACAAAACATCAGGTGATGGATGGTGTTATTCAACTGGCTTTGTTTACCCAGACCGACTAATGGTGTTACCGTCAGTTCTCCATTGACGCCCTCGCTGCCGGGCGTGTTGTAAGCCAGAGTGCGCAGCGTTTGGCGAAATTGACGAACATTCGCTTTGATTTCCAGATTTTTTAGCAGCGAACGACTGTCCAGACGTTGCACCGCTGGATCATTTAGCAGTGTGGTGATGTAGCCCGACATGGTGTCGGCCAGCGCTGCATTATGGATAAGCTGATAGCGATCGTAGCGATACTTATCATGCTGATGCAGATAGACATTGTTCAGGCTGGCACCGCTATACAGCACACAGTCATCAGCGATGAAGCCCTTCAGGTGCAAGACGCCGAGCGCTTCGCACGTATTGACGGGAATACCATAGATGGGAAATTTCACGTCAGCGTATTTTTCAGCCATATCGCAATACCAATCCGCATTGGTACTCGCTGATTTGTCACCAATACGCCCGCGCTGGGCACGGTGCCAATCGACCAATACACGCACGTCGAGATCGGGGTTGCTGCGCTTGGCGTTGTAGAGCGCAGAGAGTATGCCCTGTCCGCCGTCATCCTGCTCCAGATAGAGTGCGACCAGATAGACTCGCGTCTTGGCCTGTTGGATCAGGTTAATCAGCGCGGCGCGAAAGAGTTCAGGGGAGTGTAACGTCTGAATGCCGTCCGCTGCTTGAGGGATTTTGGGCAGTTGTGCAAGGTGTTGTTGGTATTTATTGCGTTTAAATGTAGACAACATCACAGTGCGTTTCTTCTCTTATTAGTTCGGCGAAAGGCCGTCATTAATGATGTCAAGGGAATGCCGAATCGGGCGATGATACCACTACTTTTCTGGCGTGGTGAGTAGGTTTTATCGTTCATTACCAGATTGACAGCCAAAATAAACGATCTTTCACGCAATATATTGTGTGTTCAACGGCAGCACAAGCGTGACAATCCCTTCATCCAACTGCAACGTCTACCGTGAAACCAAGTTTCTTCGCCAAGGTGACCATGCCCTGGTTATGCGGCATGGTGATGCCGTTCAATTGTTTGAATCCGTGGCGACACGGGTGTAATCAATCAATTTGTTGAGCAGACGCTTGCCAAGTCCTATCCCTTTACAGTCTGAACACACCAACACCGCGAATTCAGCGGCAATATTATCGGGATTGGAAATGGCACACACGTCACGCCAATGATTTCATCACCGAACGCCATCTGGCGCACCGCAACAAAAGCCATTTCTCGATCGTAGTCAATTTGAGTCATGTACGCCAAATCTTCATGATTGAATTCATTGATTTCACTGAAATAACGGTAATGGTAGTAAAGATCTTCTTTAATGACGTTATCGATAAAGAATTCCAGCAGAGGTTCATCCTCGGGCAGAATGTAGCGAAACAGGCAATACTCCTGATTATTGAGCTTCACCTGTTCTTCCAGCTCTTGAAGATAAGGGCGGATGGACAATCTGGATTTGGGATCGCCAGAGAAAGGCGCGAGATGGAGTGTAACATCTAGCAGAGTGAATTAACTGCCGATGCCAGCAGCGGATGAATATCGAGGCGATGTACTTCCTGGCAGTCCAGTATCAGATTGGATACCTGCACCAGCAGCCGACTGAGCCAGGCGATATCCAATGAATGATGCATGGCGTTATGCCCACGTATTTTTCCGCTTTTCAGCGCTTGCATTATCAGGTAGCGGCCAACGTTATATTGAGCGGCGGCAAGGCCACCGTCGCCTGCGAATCCTTGTTCAACTCCACGCTACCATCGCCTAATAAAATCAGCGGACTGAAGATAGGGTCCTGTTCTACCGCCGATACACAGCTCTTGTGCGCCAGCGCGATTCGTCATGCCTTGTACTAGCAGCACGTGCATGCGAGACTACGGATAGGCACGTTTAACACGATCGATAATTGGATCAGCGGCTTGTTGAACTTCATGGGCGGTGCGCAGATAGAGCATCACCCCTATACTTCGGATTTGTACAGTATATCAGGCGAACGCAGCTTGATGGCGACAGGATAACCAATATGTTCGACAATATGCATCGCTTCCGCGCTGTCACTGGCAATCCAGGTCGGCAAGGTGTACATCCCGTGGACGTGAAAAATCGGATGAACTTCATTGGTATCCAACTGCGTTACCAAATCCGTCAACGCCTGATGAATAAGATGTGGGTAACCCGCATAATCTGGGCAACATCGTGCGCTCCTGCGCGCACTTTGGTGTCGAAGGGGTACTGATTAACGATCCAGTCGTTGCTGGAATCTGGCGCGGCAGTGCACACGGCAGAAGGAGGCTAAGAGCATGTGAATGCCATTCAAACCGATAGTTTCCCCTCGGCGCTGGATGCGTTTCGCGCCGCGGGCTATACCATCGCGACCACCTCCAGCCACAAATGGCAGCTGCTGGCACAAACCGCATTGCCGGAGAAAGTGGTATTGGTGGTTGGGTATGCAGGTGATAGCTTGACGGACAGCACCTGGCAGCAGGGCGATTTGCTGCTGTCTATCGGTGGTACGGGTAAAGTAGAAAGCCTGAATATTTCCGTCGCGACGGGTATATGCTGGTGACACCATAGCATCACTGAAGAGTAATCTCCGACTGGTGATTAAGTCACTTTACCCTTTCGTCATCCTTGTCTTCCCTCTCTTCATCCTCCCTCGGCGAAAGGCGGGGATCTCTGCTAGAAGAAACGAGTTTTACCGGCTAGAGATTCCCGTCTTCGCTGGAATGATGACTATTTTAGGTAAGGTTATCAGAAACCTTACCTTGCACTATCAATGAGTGCTATCGCCGATAATAAACGGTAGTCGCGCAAACCACACCAATATTATCAATACCAGAAATACTCCTGCCGCTATCCAAAAGATTTCATTGGCTGAAATAATTAACTCTTGATTGGTGATTTGTTGGCGATGTAGGAAGAAGCCTTCTTCTCACTCATCACAATCTCCGTCAACTGCTGATAGCAGCCCTGAGCAATGGGATTTGTAAGGCGTCACCGATTCAGTGAGATGCGCGTGGTGCAGCAGCGATTCGCGCTGTGTCCACAATATCGTCGTGATCATAGGTACCGATGGAGCCTGCCTAGCGTACGCGCAGAGTTTGAAAGGCTCTATGCCGCCGCCAGTCTATCTAGGGATAATCCCGGAAAGCGTAATGGTGGTGAGCGGCATGGTTAGCGGCATAAAGAAGTAGGCCACGGCGAACCCTTGCACAAATTGTGGCCATGCCGAGACACCGAAATCCATCCTCGGTTCAAAGGTATACGCACGCCAATAAAAACATACGGCATACATAATGAAGTTGAACGTCACTAGATTGCGCATATCCAAACGTGGCGCAAAGCGTCCAATAGTTAGGGAAAGCAGCGAAGATATCAAGGTCGGCTGGCGCTGAGGCAAACCCAGCCCAGGTTGCGATATAGCCAAAGACTGTTTGCAACAAACTGAGGTAACAGTACGATGGGGCCAAAATAGAACATATAGGCCAGGCTGATACACAAGCAGCAAATGGTGAAGTTACGTGATTTAAACAGTAACAAATCCACCACCGGGTAGTCATCGGTTCGTTCCCAGAAAATCAGGAAGGCAATGGCGACACCACCACACACTACGGTCAAAATGATTATCTCATTGGAACTGAATCAGTCCAGTTCTTTACCACGGTCCAGCATCATTTGCAGGCTGCCGATCCCGATAATCAACAGTGACAGGCCGATGGTGTCAATCGGTCGAATTTCAGTTTTGGTTTCACGCCACTTCAGAGCTCTTGCATCGCAATGACCACAACCAAAATACCTAGCGGCACGTTGATAAAGAAGATCCAGTATAAGTGATAATTATCGCTGATCCAGCCGCCGAGAATAGGACCACAAATGAGTGACACCACCACTGCCACCTACCAGAGCACCAGTGCAATACTGCGTCTTGGAGGTGGATACTTACTCAGTAGCAAGCTTTGCGACAGTGGAATTAACGGGCCTACCACAATCCCTTAAAGCACACGGGCGAAAATCAGCATTTCCAGGCTGGTGGAGACACCGCACAGCCATGACGTGAGGGCGAACAGTCCTGTTGTTCACAAAAAACAGACGTACCTCACCGATGCGTTTGGTGAGCCAACCGGTAATCGGAACGGAAATCGCATTGGCTACCCCTAATAACGTGATAACCCAAGCGCCATGTGAGTTTAAGGCTACCAGGTTACCGGCAATCGTGGGGATGGCCACGTTATCGATGGTTGAATCCAGCACCTGCATAAAGATTGCCAATGACAGTGCGACGGTCATCCAGGCCAGGGCAGAGCCTTCAAGCGATTTTCTCTTCACGCTCATCTCCTGCGAGATTATTCCGAATTAGCTCGAATAATTGTGTCGATCAGGATATCGACCGGGGTCAGATCCAGCGTCAACGCATCGCTTTGATATGCTGGTGCGGAGCGGTACATATTGGAAAGCACTTTCCCCTCTACATTGGCCGTATCGACTTTCAGCAGCGTGGAAAGGCCAATACGCAACAGTTGCTCAGCCAGTTGCTGCGCATCCAGCTCAATACGCACAGGCAAACGCTGCACGACCTTGATCCAATTACCGGTAGCATTTTGCGCTGGCAGCAGAGAGAACGCTTTGCCTGTCTCCATATCGAGGCCGACGACCTTTCCCTGTACACCATATCGTCACCGTAGATATCACTGACCACCGTGACTAGATAGCTGATACGCATATTGTCAAACTACGTTTCTTTAAAAAGTTGGCATACATCTATAAATTGTAGGTGGGTAGCACGGCCATAAACGCAGAAGAGGGGTAATGCGCGCACCAACTTGTATGCTGCGGCAAAAAATATAGCCATCCACCGGAGCTGACAATGTTGGTTCGTTGCAGTGCCAACCAGGCATCAAGTAGATCGGTCTCGGATTGTTGCACACCTGGTTATTACTCAAGCGGCGTATCAAGGATCATCTCGAGATTGGCCTGATATTGCTGTTTGACCACTTCCAGTGAGAGGGGCGCGTTGGCAACGGCATCACGCGCGTGCTGCACATCTTCACGTCAATGGCATTCACATTACCTAGAGCTTCACGGCGCGCAAGGTTGCCCGTGACTTTATTGAGTTCTTTTTGATACAGATTGATGTTGGCTGATATTGTTTGCTGTTGATCATTAACTGGTACATCTAGAACACGCTGTTAGCCAGCATGGTCTGCGTACGTTTGCAAGCCAGTTGCGCATCGGTCGCGTCCAGTTCGACCAGGAGCGCTCCCTGTTTGACTAAATCGATGTTGTCCACGTTGACGCAGGTGTTGACGTGGGTGACGCTGCCGCTCACCTGGGCCATCAGCTGCACCTGGTTACCAGCTATATAATAAGCATCGTCGGTTTCCTGATGGTATCTGAGTACCTAATACCAGTAGACGAACCAGATGCAGTCAACCAGTAAAAACAGCATTATCAACATGATAATCGCATGTTTTCTATGGTATCTTTTATTCTTCGTAGGATCCTGTGGCGTTTGGTTTTCCATGTTTGAACTCATGGTGTTTTTCTCTGTTTCAAATGTCATTTTTTCTTTATTTTTTATTGGAATGTGGCGGATAGCGATGGCCGATTCTTACATATGCACTGCGAGGCAGAGAATTTGCTAACGCAGCCTTTACCCATGATGCTACTTATCGCTCCAGCTGCCGTGAGGCAGCGGAACGTGGTTTGTTTAATGAACGGTCATAATACGAACGGTATTGATCCAAAACACCAGGCATCTGGTAAATACGCCAGTGCGTATGAAGATGTATTTAAGGTAAGACAGTATTGTTATTATCAGTCTGACGAGATTATGGATTATCGATCTTGTCCATTTCGTCCAGCCGTACCAGCAATTTACGCATTAGCACTTCTAACTGCTTCTGCTCATCTTTTCCCAATGCTGACCAGAGGAAATGCAGACTCTTGTACTGCGGTGGTAACAGAGACGGTCGAGAAACGCTTTCTCTTCATCTGTCATATGCAAGTGTAAGCAACGATGATCGCTATCGCTTTCACGGCATTCAATCCAACCGCATTTCTCTAACTCATCGGCAATGCGCGTGGCATTGGTACGCGAAGAGCTCATTGCGTCGCTCAATTCTGATGGTTGAATACTACGCAATTCTTGAGACTCCAGCGTAATCAGTGCCATAAACAACGTTTCGTTAATGCCCTGTTCCCGCAAAATCTTGTTGCGGTGTTCCAGAATCTTGTTCTGCATGTGCGTGCACAAACATACCAGCAAGATTTTCTGTTGAGGAAACTCTGGATTGCGCGAAGGGCGCAGATTGATTATTTGTTCGATGGGCGAGAAGGAGCTGTTTTTATCGAATTGAGGTTTTATCACGCGTGCCACTTTCAGTGAGCCCGTGCTTGTATACAGATGGACTATCCATTTTTATGTGAACCTCATTAATCACGATCAGTATAATAACTAAAGTTACTAATAGGGTAAACGATATTTAGTTGCATTGTGTCATCTACTTTGTGACATAACGTATGTTATCTTCTATAAGGTAACGTGAACTACTAACAAAGTGCTGCTAACACAATGATATTAAATAATTCCAAATGAAAGGTATTTAAAAGCAATACCGTAAAAACGCGTCCAACAATGTGGATATGACAATGTTGCGTGTCCGGTAGAAGCAGAGCGCAAGCGTCAGACAACCGATGAGTGTAGGCAACAACTTGTTAGTATGCTGTTGAATCTCTTGGACGCTGGAAACAATCAGCAAGGCGCAGACAGACGCGACGCCAATGCTGTCGAGCACCCCCACTTTGCCGTGCTTGAGTGGGCGGGAAGTGCGGCTGACTCCCAGACGGGGCGGCAGGTAACGGAATAAAAAATTCACTATGCCGCCCAACACTCCAATTAGCACTATTTGGCTATGCATGCGGATTTTCTCATGTTGAGGCATGACGGGCAGTGCAAGAAACAGTGCGGCGGCGCAGCCACTTCCTATACCGACTAAAATCGCGCCCGGAATAGAGAACAGCAGTAACCCAAGCAGAACCACCCAATGCACACGCTACGACCACACTTTGCCGTTTTTTAAAAGAAGCTAGCAGGAAACTGAGGAACAGCGCCAGCATGAAGCTAAGTGTCGCCTCGACGGCGGGGTACGTTTTCAACGGTCCATTACCAAATAATGCGCCGATCACTGTGCCATAGGCCCAGAAAATCCAGGAGGCGGCAGCGACGCCCAGCATCCAGTTTTCACTTCAGTAGAGATTGTTTTGTGCCAGCCGTGCTGTTGCGGCGGAGAAGACTTCATCGGTCAGCCCAAATGCCACAGCGGTGTCTTGCGCGTAGGCAGGCGCTGCAAAATACGGTGCCGCAGCTCAGGGCCATACAGCACATGACGTACATCCATGGCCATGACGGTAAACGCCTCCACCAAAATGGACATCCCGGCGCTGAGCAGGGCGGTAATTACAAACTGGCGAGCGTCAGCGTAAATCACGCACAACATAAAGATCGCTTCCCACGGCGAATAGCCGAGTTTAACTGCATTCAGACAAAAAGCGAAGGCGACGGGAAGATAATCGATCAATCGGCAGACTACTGATTACCCCTTCGGCAAAAGGTGGAGTGCGGGGAGACGTGTTCAATCTGCTTCTCCTGCTGTTGGCTTATCATTAGCTAATGTGTCGTTTAATAGAATGGATGGTCAATACCCTAACGATAAAAGGGCGAATGTGCCAAAGATGTGACACATCCGTCATCGACGGCCCTCTCAGACGTGTTTCTGCCGGGAAACCAGATAAGCAGCGTCAGCAGGCTCACTATGGCACCCGAATAGCAAACACCTATCCAGCCTGCGACCTAATAAGTGGCCGCAGATAGCAAAGAGCCCGCACAGAGCCGCCGATAAAGTAGCTGATCATGTATCCGGCGGTGAGCCAGTTATACCTTCCAGCATCATCTCTGGTAGATCATGTTTTGGTCAGTGACGTGCAAACCCTGCCTGCACGGCAGGGTCGAGCGCGACAATGCCGACAATCAGCGGCAGCAGCGCCATGACACCCATAGCGATCATGCCTCAAGACAGCAACAGCAGTACCAGACCTACCGTGTGGTTAATGTGGTTTTTCCCTTTATCGACCAGACGATCAGAGCGGGTGGCACCCAGTGCCTATACCGCTCCAACTAAACCAAATAGCCCGATAATCCCTTCTGAGTAGTGATAAGGCGGTGTGCAGATAGCAGAAATGCCATCGAGGTCCAAAGAATGTTGAAATTGGCGAAAGAGAGACACCCAAGCAGTATGCGAACGCGCAGCATGGGCATAGTGCCAAACAGCCGGAAAATGAAAACGATCAGTTGCTCGTATTGTGCAGGTTATTGCTGAGAGGTAAACGCGGCAGCGCGCGTCACAGTACCAATGACATGATGACCATCAGTATACTGGCTACCCAATATACGGTATGCTATCCTTTCAGCGTGGCGAGAGCGCTAGCAATGGTGCGTGCAAGCAGAATAAGAATTCCGAGCAGTAAACTGCTCATTATCATGCCGACCACCTTTACCGCGGTTTCGTGAGTTTCCAGCGTTGCCACAAGCGGCACCAGCAGTTGGTGACTACCACGGAACACAACCCGCGACCCCGATACCAGCAAGCATCATCGGTAATGTGGGGCCAGCGCGGTTAACAACGTTATGCTAACAATCAGCGTGCGCCGTTCAAACATATCACCATCGGCACCAGAGACATCAAACTTACTGCATAGTCCAGATATGCAGAGGTGACAATAAGCCCTGCCTGATTAACGGAAAGCTCAAAGACTCTGGAGATAGTTTCTAATAGCGGCTGGGCGTAGTAATGACTGGCAACGGCCAATCCGGTTGCCGTTGACATCATGAATACTCGCTAGCGTTCTGAAAGGTGTGGGCGTGACTGTAGCAAATCCGTTAAGAGTGAGGGCGTTTACGGGGAATGTAATCTAAAAAACAGGCATGAATGGACTTGAGGTAGCTGATAAACCGAAGAAAAACGGCCATTCCCATATACTCTCTGCCATTCCATCGTAGGCGGGAATTTCCCACAGGAGAAATACATTCTTTCTGATAGAGGTCCACAGGCCTACGCTGAAGACGACGAACTTTGACATCAGTTTAAGGCCCAATTGGGCCTGTAAGTGAATAATAACGTTACGCTATCAGCTTACTTGGCCGCGTCAGTGGCGGTTTTTATCCAACTATCAAACTGTGCCTGATGTGCCTTGATCCAGCCATCCACATTGCGTTCGATATCTTTCTAACTACTCTCTCCGCTCCACATCCGCATGTTTTGCGTCTTTATGTCGGCTAATGGCAGTTTCACGATGGCAAACAGCTTGGCTGCCGCCAGATTTTCTCGGCCCACGCTTTGTTCGCTGAAATGCGAATATTATTCACGGGGAAGCCGCAGTCGTTGCCGTTAGCCAGCTTGGTGCTGGAGCCTTTCATTTCTCCGAGTTAAGAAGAGAAAGGCACCTGTAACCAGACAACATCGCGCCCCGGTACCAGCACATCGCTGAGCCACTACGGTGTCCAAGTGTAATAGAAGATAGGTTTGCTTTCTTTAAAGCGGGTAATGACATCCGCGATCATCGCGGCGTAGTTACCCTGATTGTGCCAGACCGTGTTGCTCAATTCGTAAGCCTGAAGATAATGGTTGATTGCAGCTTCACAACCCCAACCTGGTGCACAACCGATCAGGTCCACTTTTCCGTCACCGTTTGGTATCAAACAGCTTGGTGATCTCAGAGTCTTTAAATTGCTCAACGTTGGTGATCTGGTACTTTTCCGCTATCCTTTTGTCGATCAGATAGCCCTGCTTGGAACCGCCAACATAAATCCCGTCTCGGTAAAATTTGGCATCACCGCCAGCCGCTTTATACATGTCTGCCTAAAACGGATCCCAGTTGCCTGCGGTGAAGGAAGGTTGCATCGCCGGATGCGATGGACATATAGGCAACATTATAATCGACTTAGCGAATGGGTTGCAAGTCGAGCCCAGTTTCTTCAGCGCACGGCTAACCAGCAACGTCTGAAAGGTTTCTTCCGAAATTGTGCTCTGCACAGGCTGAACACTGATACCTTTGCCCGGCTTGATCGATGGCATAGAGCAGTAAGCCTGTTAGCTCGGCAATCAGGGGCAACAGCACAGCATCTGGTTTTCTGCATCATGCTTTATCCCTCTTTATACATAATATGATTAACGCGTGAACGGGCCCAAGATTAGCCCAAACGGAATGGTTCGATACCAAGGATTGATTGCCACGGCTACGGTGGTCACGCCCCAGAGACTATGTCAATTGATTCAAAATAGTGGCAAGAATAACGATCTCGACGCCGCCCCTGGCAGCCAGTTCCATATCCAGAGGCCTGATACCAATACCGCGCAGCAGCATCTGCCCCAATCCTTCCACTGCGATCATCGAAATAATGATCACCATGGAGAGCGCGAGCATCAGCGTTTAACACCAGCCATGATGGTGGCATATTGCCAACGGCAACCCTGGCCGTTGGCCTGCGTATACCGGAAAACAAGAGCGTGAAGGCCTGGATGTTAACAGCTACGGCGAAAACGCTTACAACCAGTAATTTCTACACGATATACAAAACGCGTGGTAAGGCCAGTGTTGTCCTACTCACATCGTCATTCCCGCGAAAGCAGTAATCTCTTACCCGCTAAATGCGTTTATTCTTATAGAGATCCCCGCCTTTCGCCGAGGGAGGATAACGAGAGGGAAGACAAGGATGAAAAGGGGTAAAGTGACTTTGTTATCACGTCTGGCGCGGGCTTTAGCCCGCGTTTTTTGCTTAGGATTGAGTGAGCAAGTCATCTCTTTTTTAGGATGCATCATGCCGCCGGATCACCCCTTCTTGTATTGTTGAGACCACCAGAATCCCGTCCCGGGTGTAGAACTATCCACGAACGAAGCCACGAGCACCTGAAGCTAATGTACTTTCTACGGTGTAGAGCAGCCAGTTATCAAGACGGAAAGGGCGGTGAAACCACATCGAGTGGTCAATGGTTGTGACTTGCATACCAGGCTCAAGGAATCCAACGCCGTGCGGTTGCAATGCGCTAAGCAGGAAATTGCAGTCCGATGTGTAACCGAGCAGGTATTTATGAATGCGCTTGTCATCGAGCATGGTGCTATTGGCTCTGCACCATACGTGGTGCACGGGCTCATCCATGTGGCCTTTGAGTAAGTTATGGAATTTTACCGGACGCATTTTGATGCGGCACCTTTTTTGCAGAAATTTGTCACGAAACTTGTTCAGGCAGTAAATGTACCATGCTCTGCGCAATCTCTTGTTCTGAAGGCAAGGATTCTGGACAAGAAGGGAATTCAGGTATGGTGTTCTCATGTTCAAAACCGCTCTCCTGGCGTTGAAAAAAAGCAGTCATAAAAAAGATAGGCTTATCATTTTGGATGACATTGACACGTCGTTCGCTAAAACTGTTATCATCGTGCAAGTTCTGCACAAATCGTAGACAATGGATTTTCGGCTGTCTCCCGGCAATAAAAAGTAGTTGTGGAAGGAGTGCAACCCTCAACCCGCTTCGACGGTCTGTCTGGACGAATACAATGCTTGACCGACCAACCTGCCCGCCCGAACACCTGGCGTAGCCCTAAATCTTCGCTATGTTGAGCGCTGCCAAATGGCCAATGTAGAGGTCATACTTTCATTATCGCGTCAGTGTAAGTATGCAGCGTAAAACGTTTCTGTTGTGCATTGCAGCTAATGCTTGACGTCGTCACAGATAATCACGAAAGGAGATTTTCCAATGAAATTATGGCATATCTTAGGTGATATCACGTTATCTGTTGTGTTGACTGTCGCGGCATCAGCAGCAACAACGGTCACCGATTCTCCGACCGCTGCACAAATCTACCCTATCATGCCTGCGGTCAGCGGTACCATTAATCTGCATTAGGGTACCGCACTGCCGTAATACAGCCTTAACGGTTACCGTTTCTGATGCCAGCGTTGTTGGATGCGCCATCACGCGTGCTGGCGTAAAAGTGGCGTGGACGGACAGAAAACAGGCTCCGTTTATCCTCTCCTTGCTGTACCGTATAAACCCTGCCGACGTACAGCCGAATGCGCGTATCCTGCTTAGCACGGCGGTGACCATCGATAACCGCGTGGTGATAGAAACGCAGGACACTCCCGCTGTAATCACCAACTGTGTAACGCGTGCGGATCTGCTGTTGATTCCGGTGGAGTCAGTGGCACTGCCAATGCATTCGCAAGGCGGCTTATTGACCCACAGCGCTCATATACCGTTTAAATACTGAGGGATAAAACCTCGAGGCTCTCAGGGCGTTTTGCCCCGCCCGCTAGCTATAGCGCGTGAGATCGATCTTTCCCTGACGCGTAAAGGTTACCCCTTCGGCCCTGAGCGCTTCACGCTGGCAATGTAATCCTGGCCAGTCAGAGAAATTTCACTATGACGATTTATTATCCGATGTCAGAGAAGCGAGCTGCCTTCTTGAAGCTTGTTAATACGCCGCCGACCTGGCTGGCAGCGTGTGCGGAACCCGCTATGGATAACAGCGCCTGCTTAAGTGGGTCACCTCATCGTAGGTAATAACCTTGCTCCAGGGGATGGCTGCTACGATATGAAAAATGCGCTGGTGAAAGTTATCCTGTTCCATCGCTTCTCCTGTGAATATTACGACGAATCAACATAGTGGAACAGGTGCACGGGCTTGCAAACGTGTGTTTCGCCGGTCGAGAAACTGAAAGCGAATAAGAAAACAACAGTCGGCTGCGGTCAACTTGTAATTGAGGTGCGAATACCCGATAATCCCTACGCTCTGTACCACGCAAAGCCAACGAATCAATGGAAGGACCTGTCGGTTCTCCCGCAACATTACCCTGTGGACTCGGTCAGGTCCGGAAGGAAGCAGCCGCAGCAGGAACAGTGTGTGCCGGGATGTAGCTGGCAGGGCCTCCACCATTTATATTTACTGCTTTTTTATTTTCCACACTTTTTATTCTTATTCTCTTCATTCAGTTATGCGTATTTAATACGTTTATTGATGATATTCCATTGCTGATGAGGTACTCTATTGGTATTAAAGCGCATGTAATTAAGCGTGCTTTGTCGATCATTATTTTAAAAATATGATGGCTCTATGTGCGACAAGATATTGTTACTTTTCGATAAGTAGAAGGATTTTCACCGTAGTAAAATAGAATTGCACCAAAAAAGGCAATGAAAGAAACCTATACTGAGATCAATGCATGTGATTTACAATTGTGACATTTACGTAAGCAAATGGCTTGGAGAGAGTAAAACGCCAGCTATGAGGCTGGCATAAGATATTCACACTAAATCATTTAGGTATATACTTGTGATACTTCAACTTGCCTCTGCGCTGCTGCATACACTTGCCAAAATCGCTCACTTGAGTATATTCATTAGGATTTCATCACTTGCTGCCAGGCTAAAAATCGAATTATTCAAGGTATACCCGTCATACTTCAAGTTTCAGGTGTGTTGGCTGCACTCGCTCACCCAAATCACTTACTTAAGTAAGTGATTTGGGATTCCTCATTTGCCGCCTTCCTGCAGCCCTAATTATTTAGGGTATATAAACACAGTGATTTAACGTACGTATTTCCAAACAGAGGTAGGGACTTTGTCGTAAAGCTTGTTCATCGTTAGTTCAGCTAAACGGTGATCGGCGGCGGAATAAAACATTTCCAGCTCATCGTTGGACAACTCATACTTGTTCTTCTCGATAACGCGTTCAAGTGTGTCAATCGTTGTACACTTGCGTAAGCGCATCAAATAATCAATTTTTTTCATGGCGACCTTCATCAAAACAATACCAGTACCTGGTGGTTAATTAATATAAAAGCATCTATTACTTAATATTTAGCAGATGAACAGACGTTCTCCTATGAGAACATTCCTAATAACGTGGCTTTGGAGCGTTGCCAGCGTTGCAGTTCGGCACCATTAATCCCATAGTTACTGAACAAAGCATAGGTGTCATCTAAATATTGCTTGATCTGTTTTGAAAGCTCGTCTTCATCGGGGTATTATTATTTTAAATGTCATAATAAATGTAGCTATATGCTCAATCAATTTATTTAATTGAAGATTGACCGCAGACGTTGAGTCATTGACAAAACCATGACTACTATCCCACAATGTTGCGATGCTTTCGTCACAGAGATTTTCACACAAGAATCGTAGTTTGGCAATATCATAATGTTTCGGTGAGTACTCATCCATATCGTTCACTCCTTACCGCTGTTATTCCACATTACCTCATCTTGCCTTTGAAACCTGCAACGCTGATGGAATGTAATAGAAAACTCTGACAACAGTTGGTGACTCCTTGGGTTAAGTGATGAAATAAGCTCGCATTTCTCCTGATGGAGAATGTAGATTACACAACATACCGTGTCATCCATATTCTAACTATAGCAAAAGAATCACAAATTATCGCAAAAAAATAAGTAAGGTTTTGACTCTATTTAAGCCTATATATAATAACTGATACTGTGTTTCGTAAAATTACTTTATTAAATTCTTTTACAAATTAGAGCGATAATTATCTTATAAAGGTTACTTGGGGCAATATCATCACGCGCAGAAAGGAAATTAATTGTGTGAAAGAGAGCTTGGGAATAGAATTTTATTAACACATTGATATATAATAAAATCCCTGGATAGGTCTAGGGTTTTAATGGTGCGCTGCTATCATTATCAGCGTTTTTCTTTCTGCCTTACATGGACTTAAAATGTAGATTTGTCTTACAAATAACATAAACCCGCCCGTGCCAACGAACAACCTTACAATCTTTATGGCGTGTTTTTGCTGAACGTAACAAGCTGAGAAATTGCATATTTTCTCCCGCTGAAAATTACATATTTCCCTATTTTAAAAAAAATAACCAAACACTTGTTAAAGTGTGCAGTGCTTCCTTCTTTGGCATACTCTTTTTGTTTTCCGATGTAATAAGGATGTTATGCTAATGATACATCAATAGTGACATAGGGATAGATTACACCGTCCCGTTTGATGGTGCGGTCTGTTTGGATGCTTGAGCTAAGCATAAAATACTTATCAGCACTGGTATCGTAAAAGGCTACAGTACGATAGTGCGGGTGGATTTTGCTTTCATTAAAAAAGCTACCATTATATCATGACGTATTGGATTGTGCACTCCTTCAGGAACAAGATCAACCTTCTTGTGGCTGAGGTTTTGACTGGTTAAAACAGGCAAGCAAAAAAGGCCGAGCAAGCGGCCTTTTGGGGAATCACTCAGTTACTATTTTCAACGATATGGCAGTATTCAATATCTTTATTTTTTTGCAAAAGCAATAGCTTACCACAACCAAAAAGAAGATAGGAACAAAGAAGATCTCCAGCACCGTTGCGGCAATCACCACGCCCATTACACCAGTACCTACAGCATTCTGCGCGTCGAAACCTACACTGGAACTGATTACCAACGGTACTACGCCGAGGGTAAAGGCTAACGAGGTCATCAGGATTGGGCGCAGACGCATATGTACTGCATCAAGCATCGGCCTCCACCAAGCCTTTACCTTCTTTAATAATATCGTTCTTCGCCGATAGACCCATGGTAGTCAATAGCTCTACCTTAAAGTAAACGTCGTTCTCCAATTCACACATGCTGGCGGCCATGCAGCGCACCAATGATCCAGAACGAAACCACCAACATGATGGAGAATGGGGTAGACCAACTCTTGTACAGTGCGGCCAAACACAGAAACACCATAATCAGCGAAACGGAATACAGGACTGGTGCCTGGTTACCTGACAGACGTTTCTGATAAGATATCCGGTCCATTCGTAACCAATACCTTCCGGCAACTGTTTGGTTAATTCTTCCATCAAGGCCATCGCTTCACCGGTACGCTTACTCGTGGTTGCTTCACCTTGAATCTGCATTGACGGCTGCCCCTTATAGCGTTCCAGACGCGATGAACCGTGCGTCCAGTGGTTTTTTGTGAGAAGGAAGAGAACGACACCATCTGCTTGTTGCTGCCGCGCACATACCAGCACTCGATATCGCTTGATAGCATACGGAACGGCGTATCAGCCTGCACATACATTTTCTTCACACGTCCACGGAAATAAAAGTTATTGATATATATCTGCCGCACAGCGCGGTTGACAGCGTGGCATTGATATCCGGCAGAGATACACTCCAGCGCCTGAGCTTTTCCTAATCGATATCGATACGGAACTGCGGGGTATCTTCCATGCCGTTTGGACGTACACCAACCACGGTATCAGGACGCTGTGCTACCATTCCCAGCAGTTAGTTACGTGCCGCAGTCAGCTTCCCCTGCCCCAGGTTAACCTTGATCCAGCAACTGGAAGTCAAAACCGGTCACTGTACCCAGCTCAACGATGGCGGAGACATTAAAGGCGATAACGATTGCTTCCTTAATTTGCGAGAAGGCGACGTTAGCATAACTGGCAATGGCACCAACCTTGTTTGCTGCTCTGTGACGTTCGCCCCAGTCTATTCATACTGGCGAAGAATAGACCGGCGTTCTGCTAACGACCGGAGAAGCCGAAACCGTTAACGGTAAACACCGAATTAACGCTGTCTTTCTCATTCTCCAGGTAGTGTTTGGTTATACGCTACAGCACGTGCTCGGCACTCTCTTGGGTTGCACAGGCGGCAGTTGCACTATCGTCAAGAGTATGCCCTGGTCTTCTTCCGGCAGGAAAGAGCTTGCAAACGTATGAAAAGCACTGCCAGGTCAACCACAATCAGCAGGTAGACTACCAGATAACGGAAGGTACTGTGCAAATATTGTCAATATTATCGGTGTAATGGGTGGTGCTCTTTTCAAACAGCTTGTTGAACCAACTGAAGAAACCCGTTTTTCGTGATGGTCGCCCTTCGCGATGGGTTTGAGCAGCGTGGCACAAAGCGCCGGTGTCAGAATCAACGCTATCAGTACAGATAGCACCATCGCGGATTCAATGGTGATGGAGAACTGACGGTAATGGCACCGGTAGAACTGCCCGTGAACGCCATCGGAATAAATAGGGCGCAATATCGACCAGCACTTCCTGAATCTGCGACATTGATTTCTTGGTGGCTTCCTTGGGCGAGATAGCCCTTCTTCCATCATTACGCACTTGACGTTCTCCACCACCACGATGGCGTCATTCACCAGCAGACCGATGGCAAGTACCATGGCGAACATGGTTGAGGTATTAATCGAGTAACCGAAGGCAGAAAGGACGGTAAAGGTGCCTAACAACACCACCGGTACCACGATCGTCAGGGTCAGCGTGGTGCGGAAGTTTTGCAGAAACAGGTACATTACCAGGAACATCAGCACGATGGCTTCCGCTAGCATTTTTACCACTTCATTAATCGAGATCTTAACGAACGGCGTGGTGTCATAGGGATAAACCACTTTCAACCCATCCGGGAAGAACTACTGTAACTTAAACTTACCCAACTCGACTTTAACGGAGGAGTCGGTATCCAGCGCATTGGCATTGGTTGCCAGTTTGATACCAACCCTGCGGATGCCTGGTAGTTGTAACGCGCAATAACGCTGTAATCTTCACCACCAACTCTACGCGGGCGACATCATGCATACGCACCTACGAACCGTCAGCGTTGACGCGCAGTAGAATGCTGAAGAATTCATCGGCAGATTTCAGTCGTATTTGGGCAATAATAGAAGCATTAAGCTTCTGCCCTGGCAGCGACGGTGTACCACACAATTGTCCAGAGGCAATCTGGTTATTCTGCACTTTGATGGCAGCTACCACATCACCGGTGGTCAATCTGGAAGCTGTTGAGATTGCTCGAATCCAACCAGATACGCATCGCATATTGGGTACCAAACAACTGCACATTACCAACACCGTTGGTACGGCTGAGCGGATCTTTGATATTGGCAGCCACATAGTCAGCAATATCCTGCTGCGTCAGTGAACCGTCTTCATAAATAAAGCCAGCTTCCTTCCCATCCAGGAAACTGCTGATCGATTTCTATACGCTTACCGCCTTGTTGCTGCACTTCCTGCGGCAACAATGGCATCGCCAGTTGCAGTTTTTTCTGTACCTGAACCTGAGTAATGTCCAGATCCGCTTTTGAATCAAACGTCAGTGTAATCTGAACCGTACCTGATGAAATCACTGTTGAAAGCCATGTAGAGCAGGTTATCGATGCCGTTCATGTTCTGTTCGATAACCTGCGTCACGGAGTCTTGCAGAGTAGAAGCATCCGCGCCCGGGTAGTTCGCCGTTATTTCAATGGCCTGTGGTGCAATAGGGTCATATATTGGGCGACAGGCAACTTGATAATTGCCAACGCCCCTGCCAACATAACTATAATGAGGAGTATCCATGCAAAGATGGGACGATCAATAAAAACTTAGCCATGAATTATAGGCTCCTATTAAGACTTCATGGTTCAGACTACGTAGGTTTTTCTTCATCATTCCCAGGTGCCGTCTCTTTTGCTCTGACGGGCACACCCGGTCTGATTTTCTGCAACCCAGTTACGATAAGACGATCGCCTGTTTTAAGGCCGGAGATCACCACAGCCAGTTGCTTCTGATAGCCTGGACTATTGTTAGCGTGCGTGTTTCAACCTTATTACCTTCACCAACAACCATGGCGGTGGCTTTCACCGCGCGGATTGCGCGTCACGCCTTGTTGCGGGCGGTACCAGCAGCGCGTCATTGTTCACACCTGAATCAAGGCGTGCACGCACAAACATACTGGGTAACAAATCGTGTTTTGGGTTCTGGAAGATAGCGCGCAGGGTGATAGACCCCGTGGTTTCATCTACCGTGACATCAGAAAATTCCAGCGTACCATTTTGTGCATACTCCGTGCCGTTATCCAGCAACAAACGCACGGTAGATTTTTGCCACCGGCTTGTTTCAAGGTGCCTTGTTCCAACTCACGCTTCAGTCGCAAATAGTCATTACTGGATTGCGTCACATCCACATAGATCGGATCGAGTTGCTGAACGCTGGTCAACGCCATCGCCTGACTGGAAGCCAGCAATACCCCTTCGGTGACCGTCGATTTACCCACGCGGTCTGAAATAGGGGAGAGTACTTTGGTGTAGTTCAGCTCGATCAGCGCAGAATCCACAGAGGCTTATGCCGCTTGTACGCTGGCTTCTGCCTGGTGCTGTGTTGCCAATGCCTGATCGTAATCCTGCTTGCTGACATAATTGGTGCCAACCAGCGGTTTGTTAACGATTCACGATCAAGCTGGCAATTTCTGCCTGAACCTGTGCTTGTGCCAAAAATCTTTCGTACTGTTGTAAGCCGCCTAATAGGTTGCCGGGTCAATTTTGTACAGAGACGTGCCCACTTTCGCGTCACTCCATTCGACGAAGTGACGCTTCTGAATAATACCACTCACCTGAGGCCGAACCTCAGCAATGCGGAATGCGTTAGTTAGTGCGCCCTGGAAGTTCGGTAATCACGTTCAGCGGTTGTGTTTTGAGGGTCACAATGCCGACCCTTCAGGCGCTTGCTGGCCGCCTTGCGCTGCTGGCCTTCATTTTATTATCACACCCGGTGAGCGCTAAGCCGCCAGAAAGCATCAGGACTGCCGCTAGAGGCATATAAGCCTTCTATTTTTGCTCATAAATAAACCTCAAGTGTCCAATTTAGATTTGACCAACGGATTACAAGCCCTAAAACCAATTGCTGCGATAATCCTGCAAGCAGGTTATGTTATATACATTCGCGAATGTGTGTAAATCACGCTTCCTTTAAAAAATAGCGCCATGGCACGAAAAACCAAACAGCAGGCCCAGTAAATACGATAATACATTATTGATACATCCTTACGCCTGTTCTCCGAGTTCGGCGTCTTCGCCGCGTTACTGGGGAGTATCGCCACTGCCGCCGCAGGCGGCACGCATAACGCGATTTATTGGCATTTCAAAACAAGGCCGAGTTGTTTGATGCAATCTGAACGTTATTTGAGACGAAAATCAACGATTTTAAATCTGAGTATCAGGCAAAATTCCCTGATAATCCAATGCATGCTATGCGTGAGCTACTGATCTATATGCTGCGTTTGACAACGGCCGACACCCAGTGGCGCTCGATAATGGAGATCAATTTCCATATAGTGTGAGTTTATCAGTGAAATGTTACCGTCGTATAACGCACACAAGGCGCTCTATTTTTCCTGCAACAGATTGAGGATAGCCTCAATAATAACAGTATTAAGCTGGGTTTCCTGCCATCCGATCTGCATTTGCGTCGTGCCGTCGTGACGTTGCGCGCCTATTTCTCCGGTATCCTGGAGAACTAGCTGTTTCTGCCTGAAAGCTTTAATATCCATCAGGAGGCGCTAATCCTAGTAGATAGCTTTATTGATATATTGCGTTTCAGCCCGGCACTCATACTGCCGCTCGCCACGCTTTTACAAGAAAACGCCGACTAAGATTCAATCTGTTATAACATACTGTCCGTTATAATGATTCGTTACTTTTTCGTCAGGTTTGCTTCGTGCGTTAGCGTGCAGAACCATGATATTCTTCGCCATTCTTTTTATGCCTGACGACGTATATCATGTACTGCAAGTCCTTTCTCGCGGCCTTGATTTCCCGCGTATTCTATCGATTATTTCCCGCTGCGTTGGTTGCCCTTTTAGTGCTGTTTTCCATTGGATTTTCTACTGTTACACAGGCTACAACCAGTAATGATATTTCCACGCGCAGTGAGATCCATGGACAACTAGACGCGCTCGGCAAGCAGAAAAGCCTAACGGAAGCTGGTAAATTGACGCAGCAGGATCTCACGCACACGCTTGAGTGTCTGGATGCTATTGATCGAGTACGCCAGGAGAGATCGCACAGCTAAAGCAACAGGTGACGCAAGCCACCCGCCAAACTGCGACAGGCGGCATACGATCTGGCTGCGTTAAGCAATATTGTACAATACTTCCATGCTGAAATCAAAATGGGCATGTTGCGCCACGCGCCAGACCAATAAGGCGGCCCCATAACCAAAGATTCCGAATGATGTTGTCACGGCGTCGCTTGAGGCGTTCTCGCTACACCAACTGGAAACCCGTCTCAATGAATATCTGGATAAATTATAGTCGGCGCAGGAAAATCTTTCCACCTACAACAGTCAGTTGATCTCTCTGAAAACCAAGATGGAACGTGTAAAAAGCGCATTAACCGCGCTATTGCAGCGTAGCCAGAAGACTCGCAACCAGCTCAACGGCGTGGAAGCGAGTTAGAATTCGCTGCGCGCCAAGCCAGAAAGCGTTGCTGCAAACTAAGCAGGCCTTGGTGGGTGTGAAAATGAAGCAACAGCGTAAAAAGTCTGAAAGTGAACACCACGCTGCAAAATTTGCTACAGAAGCAAGTGTGACTATGCCCAGATTAATCAGTTAGAGAAAATGGTGCAGACGTTGCAAGGGGTACTCAACGGAAAACGGCTAACGCTATCAGAGAAAACCACCAAAGAAGTGCAAACCTCGGAAGACACGCAGCACATCCAGGACAGCCTGTTGGTGAAAGCGGAGATGGAAACCAACCACCAACTTAGCAAGCGCCTGGTTGCGGCGACGCAGTCGAGCAATAGCCTGGTGCAGGAAAGCATTCAGGTAAAAAACTGGCTCGATGCACCCTGCAATCCGAACGTAACCTTAAAGAGCAAGTTACCGTGCTTAATGGTAGTTTATTGCTGTCGCACATCTTATATCAGCAACAGCTTAAAATGATATCGGGCAGCTAAAACGGCATTCGCAGCGCCAAACGCCGCAAGCCTTGTTATTGGAAACCGTGATGGTGCTGCCGGGGATTATGCTGATCTTCGAGTTTAGTCTGTGCTTTCACTATGCCAAAAACGATGTCGGGATTCCGTGTGGAGCATAAAGTCAGCAGTTTGCGTCGCTGTGGCTGCTGTTCGGTTTGCTCTATCGGGCGATGAAACTCGGCGGTATCGGTGAGCGGCGCTTCAATTTTAGCGTTTCACTGTCAGCCCACTATCGCCGTCAGGCACTGCGGTTAGGTGGAGCGTTGCTGCCGTTGATCTTCTGGTCGATTATCGGCAAGAAAGCACCGCTCTATCTGGTGGATGACGTGATCGGGCAGATTGTGATTTTCTGCAACCTGATCCTGTTGGGCATTCTGGTGTTCCCGCTTTGTCGTGATAAGTTGGCGAGGAAAATACATACACTATCCGGCTGATCGTGATTACCGTGATAGCAATCCTGCCGTTGATCTTGCTGGGATTGATGGTATTCGGCTACTTCTATACCACGCTGCGACTGCTGTGGCGTTGGGTGGAAAACCTGTATTTGTTACTGGTGTGGAACCTGGTTTATCTGACCAGTATCAATGGTTTGAGCGTTGCGGCACATCGATTGTCATACCGTCGTGTAGTGGTGCGTCATCAGAGCCTGGATAAAGAAAGGGCAAGGTGAAAGCGGTGCTGGTGCTGTTGCAGGCGGCACATGAGAACACCCGCGTGATGACCGATCCTGAGCCGTAGGTGTTTTTCTTGGCGTTTGGCGCCAGATCGCTGGATCACGATCTGCGGCTTTACGTGCGAGAACTGAGCGATCGTAGATATACGGTGGATGAGTTAAACCGCAATATCGACATATTGTGTCGGGAAAATAATATTGATATCGCGTTTAACCAGCTTGAAGTCTATCTGCATAACAAACAGGGCAGCAAAGTTCAGGAGATCAACCGCGCGTTGGGTGGTAACTCGGTAGGTTAAACGGCGTAAGTGGGATTATCCGTCTGATAAAAAAACGACTTTTCCCCTCGTTATCCTCGCCTTCCCTTTTATCATTTTCGATGAAAGCCGTGGATCTCTATGAGAATAAACGCGTTTCTTCGGTATGAGATTCCCGCCTTAACGGGAATGACGGTGGTGGCGGGAATGATGGTGAGAGTAGGATTATCCGTTGTCAGGCTCAGGCTCTGTTACCGCATCTGCCTTGGATTCATAGTCATGTCGCACAATCTCTAACACAGCCAGCACCCATATCGGGTGTGATATCACTCTCCTCTAGCAGCATAATCAGATCGACTGCCGGTTTGATCTCTGGTGGGGCATTTTCCAGAGACATGCGTTAGGTCCTTTGGTTGTGCGGTTACGGTTACAGCCCTTGTTCACGCCTTTTCACCTGACGCTCTAAACGCTCCATCGCCTGACGACACCGTGCTAACCGGCCTTCAAGCGCGGCTATCTCACGTTGCAACTGTTGCTGCGCGCCCAACGTTGCCGCTCTTTCAAGTTGGTTTTCCCGATCCTGAATCATCAGATTCAGGCGTCGTTCATAGTCCTGGTGCTCTGCCAGCTTTTGATACAGATCGCTGGCGATGGCAACCGGCGTCGTCTCCTCCTGACGGCGTAGCGCCTGTGTTGAGAGTTCTCGTTGTAGTGCGCCGATCTGCGCGATCAATTTTTCCGTCATAAACGCGACGCGTTCGGTACGGTTTTCTGCTACCAGATGGCACAAGGACTGAAAATTTTGCTCAACTTCATTTAGATAATCGCGAAAACGCGTGCCATGTGATTGAAACAGCTGGAGATCAAAACGGGAATAGGCCAACCGCCTGTCTGCCAGCGGAGCGATCGCCTGAGCCAACAGGACAAGTTGATGTTCCAACGCCTGAAGAAAGTGGTGGCGGTTCATGGATTGACCCACATAATGAAATGATAAAGCCAAGCTTGCACGGGATTGTCAGCAGGCACAAGCCTTTTGCGTGTGGGAAAGAAATATGAGCGCATCTTAATTAACGTCAGTGAAGGACTGGATTCTAGAGTGCTAGTGTGTAATGTGAAGAGGATGAGTAGTGATGTATCGGGTTGGTGGTGTGTGGGACCACCGACTGCTCGATGCTGCTGATGGGGACCTATGGCACCGCAAGCAAGAGTACCAGGACAGCCTGCTAGGGCACAGCGGTGCCATACCGGCGGCAACGATCTCGATATTCAACTGGCCTTCAAACAGTTTATACCGCTACTCGGCATGAATGGCATGACGGAAAAAGGTATTTCCCTGCCAACCTTGCCCTGGTGGAATGCGGTCGCCATTAACGATGTGCCGGCGCAGAGTGCGTTTTACAACTCAGAATTAATCAAAAACAACATTAAAAGCATTCCCGATTATCCCAAACCGTGGATCTTGTTCCTTAATGTCACGAGTCTGCTGGAAGCACCCGTTGCGTATGCGACCAGTATCGAGATGCTGGTAAACCGTTTTCGTGACACTGGCGTAGCAAAAGTGGTGGCACGGAAGCACACGATTTTCTGTTCGGTGCCGCGGTGGCACTGGCGTTGGGTGTGGGTTTTGTGCCGGTGCGTAAACCTGGCAAGCTGCCGCGCCCGACGATTTCAGATTATTCAGAAAGCTATGAGTTGGAATTACAGCACTGACAGCCTGGAAATTCATACCGATGCCATCAGTTCTGGCGACAAGGTGTGTTAGTAATTGACGATCTGCTGGCTACTAGCGGCACTATTGAGGCCACGGTTAAGCTGATTCGCCGTTTGAGCGTAGGACGTCACCGATGCGGCATTTATCATTAATCTATTCGATCTGAGCGGCTAGCAGCGTTTGAATAATCTTGGTATGAACTGCTACAGTCTGGTAAATTTCCCGGGCCATTGATCCTGCCTTTTCCGTCATAAATCTGTTGGCTATCTTGATAAACAGTCTCGCCTTGTCCGGCGAGGCTGTGTTAGCATGACCTCCTCAATCACACAAATCACACAACCGTTGTGGTATTGATGAGCTATCAGGTATTGGCCCGCAAGTGGCGTCCTCAATCTTTCGCTGATGTAGTTGGTCAAGAACATGTGCTGACCGCATTAGCCAATGGTCTCTCTATGGGGCGGGTTCACCACGCCTATCTGTTTTCCGGCACGCGTGGCGTGGGGAAAACCAGTATCGCTCGTCTGTTGGCGAAAGGACTGAACTGCGAGAGCGGCGTTACCGCCACGCCTTGTGGACAGTGCGTGAATTGCCGGGAAATTGAGCAAGGGCGTTTTGTTGACCTGATCGAGATTGATGCCGCCTCGCGAACCAAGGTAGAAGACATCCGCGAACTGCTAGATAATGTGCAGTATGTCCCTGCACGCGGTCGGTTCAAAGTCTACCTGATCGATGAAGTGCACATGCTCTCCCGCCACAGCTTCAATGCGCTGTTAAAAACGCTGGAAGAGCCCCCTGAACACGTTAAATTCCTGATGGCGACCACTGATCCACAGAAATTACCGATCACTATCCTTTCTCGCTGTCTGCAATTTCATCTCAAAGCGCTGGATGTAGAGCAAATCCGTTATCACCTTGAGCAAGTGCTGCAAGCCGAAGCGATTGCGACCGAACCACGTGCCTTGCAACTGCTGGCGTGTGCGGCAGAGGGCAGCTTGCGTGATGCGCTGAGCCTGACCGATCAGGCGATTGCCATGGGGCAGGGCGCGGTGTTGCGCGATGCGGTCGCGCGCATGCTGAGCATTTTGGATGATGAACAGCCGCTGGCGCTGATTGAAGCTATCGTTAATGCCAACGGCGAACAGACTATGATTTTGCTCCAGCAGGCGGCGTCGCGTGGCGTTGAGTGGGAAGCGCTGTTAGTTGAGATGCTGATGCTATTGCATCGTATTGCGATGATGCAGTTGCTGCCCACGGCGCTCGGGCTGGAAGATTCCTCCATTGCGTCTCGCTTGCGCGATCTGGCCCGCGTAATACCGCCTGCCGATGTGCAGCTCTACTATCAGACGTTGCTGGTGGGACGAAAAGAATTATCCTACGCGCCAAACCGGCGTATGGGCGTTGAAATGACTCTGCTCAGAGCGTTGGCGTTTCACCCGCAGGCTGTGATTGCACCTGTGGCAACCGTGCCAATGGTGGCCAGTGCTGTGCCTGACGCACCTCAGGCGCATATTACGCCAGCGCGCCAGACGACGACGCCTAGTGCGCTGCCATCTCCTGTCGCCGCGCCGTCATCGCCGATATCGGTGCCAGAGGAGTCTGTTGCACAGGCCGCGCCGTTGCCGGATATGACTTCGCAACTGTTGCAGGCGCGCAGCCAGTTATTGCAGCAACAGGGTACGCCGCTACCAAAAAAATCTGATCCGGCAACGCAGGAAGGCACTCGGCCGGGTACGGCGGTATCGGCGCTGGAACGCCTGGCCTCGGTGACAGAACGCAGTCAGCAGCGTCAGACTGCTGACAAGAACGGCGAAGTGCAGAAAAAGCCCGAGTCGTACCGCTGGCGTGCGCAGAAACAGAAGACCACCGTGGCAGAAACCACCGCCACGCCTAAAGCGTTGCGCACGGTACTGGAATACGAGAAAACGCCGGAATTAGTGGCTAAATTGACGGAAGAAGCGCAAGCGCGCGATGCCTGGGCGGCAGAGGTTCAACGTTTACCGCTACCGAAGCTAGTTCAGAAACTGGCGCTTAACGCGTTTAAAGTCGACACGGATAACGAAACCGTGACGCTGCATTTGCGTTCATCGCAGCGTCACTTGAATTCACCGTCGGCACAAAAAACGCTGATGAATGCATTGACAGCACATTATGGAAAGCCTATCACCTTGGTGGTGGTAGAGGATGACGATCCCAGTACGTTAACACCGCTGGAGTGGCGTCAGACGATTTATAAAGAGAAACTGGCGCAGGCGCGCAAGTCTCTGATAACAGACAAAACGATTCAAACGCTGCGGCGTTTCTTTGATGCGGAACTGGACGAAGAGAGTATCCGCCCTGTTTAACCGCTGCAATTCTTGCAGCCATGCAATTAAGAGAGAAGCATATGTTTAGTAAAGGTGGTTTGAGCAACCTGATGAAGCAGGCCCAGCATATGCAAGACAAAATACAGGAAGAGATTGTCAACCTGGAAGTGACCGGTGAATCAGGAGCACGCCTGGTCAAAGTCACCATTAACGATGCACAAAACTGCCGCCATCTCGAAATAGATCCCAGCCTGCTGGAAGATGATAAAGAGATGCTGGAAGATCTGATCGTTGCCGCATTCAACGATGCCGCGCGTCGTATCGACGAAATTCAGAAAGAGAAAATGGCGTCAGTTTCCAGTGGTGTGCAGTTGCCGCCTGACTTCGAGATGCCGTTCTGATGCAAACCAGTCCGCTCCTTGAATCATTGATGGAGGCGCTGCGCTGCTTGCCGGGCGTGGGGCCGAAATCAGCACAGCGCATGGCGTTCCAATTGCTGCAACGCGATCGCGGCGGCGGTATGCGTTTGGCGCAGGCCCTGACGCGCTCCATGTCTGAAATCGGTCACTGTGTAGATTGCCGTACCTTTACCGAGCAGGAACGCTGTGCGATTTGTGCAAATCCGCGGCGTCAGCAAACGGGCCAGATTTGCGTGGTGGAAAGCCCAGCAGATATCCACGCCATTGAGCAGACCGGACAGTTTGCCGGCCGTTACTTTGTGTTGATGGGGCATCTGTCACCGTTGGATGGCATCGGGCCGGATGATATCGAACTCGACCTGTTGGAACAGCGCTTAGGGCAGGAAAACCTGACAGAGGTGATTCTTGCCACCAATCCGACAGTGGGAGGCGATGCGACTGCCAACTACATTGCTGAACTGTGTGCCCAGCACTGCGTGGTGGCGAGCCGTATTGCGCACGGCGTGCCAGTCGGCGGTGAATTGGAAATGGTCGATGGCACCACGCTGTCACATTCGCTGACGGGTCGTCATCCTATTCGCTTGTAGAGCAGATACGCTGCATTTTCCCTGGCGTGGTGTTATCTTCAGCTGATGTCGCTCTGGGGATAAATTGTTTTTGCTCTTGAAAATTCTTCTCCTTATCCCCACTTTCTGCCTGCTAGCCAAAAATACCGGCACTATTCCCGCACCCGCTACAGGGATTGAACATTATTAGCCTGACTAACTATTGGGATTGAGGTAAGTGACAATGAGCATGAAGGGCCAAGAAACGCGCGGTTTTCAATCTGAAGTAAAACAATTACTGCATTTGATGATCCATTCACTTTATTCCAATAAAGAAATTTTCCTGCGTGAATTGATCTCCAATGCCTCTGATGCGGCAGACAAGTTACGTTTTCGCGCCTTATCTTCGCCAGCGCTCTATGAAGAGGATGGAGAACTGCGTGTGCGCGTTTCCACCAATAAAGAGCAACGTACCCTGACCATCGCGGATAATGGCATTGGGATGAGCCGCGATGAAGTTATCGATAATCTCGGAACCATTGCCAAGTCGGGTACCAAAGCGTTTTTAGAATCTATCGGCTCTAATCAAGCCAAAGACAGCCAGCTCATCGGTCAATTCGGTGTGGGCTTCTACTCTGCGTTTATCGTTGCGGATAAAGTGACGGTGCGTACTCGTGCGGCGGGTGCGGCGGCAGAAGAGGGGGTGTTCTGGGAATCGGCGGGTGAAGGTGAGTACACTGTGGCGGATGTGGTCAAGGCCGATCGCGGTACTGAGATCACCTTGCACCTACGTGAAAGGGAAGATGAGTTCCTAGATGAATGGCGCGTGCGTTCCATTATCGGTAAATACTCCGATCATATCGCGCTGCCAGTGGAAATTGAAACTCATACGCCGAGCGAAGAAGAGGGCGGCAAGCCGACGGTCACTTGGGAAAAGGTCAACAAGGCACAGGCGCTGTGGACGCTCAATAAAGCGGATGTAACCGAAGATGAATACAAAGAATTCTACAAGCATATTGCTCATGATTTTAGCGATCCGCTGAGCTGGAGCCATAACCGCGTGGAAGGGAAGCAGGAGTACACTAACCTGCTTTACATCCCTTCTCAGGCACCATGGGACATGTGGAACCGCGATCATAAACATGGCCTGAAACTCTATGTTCATCGTGTGTTTATCATGGATAACGTCGAGCAGTTCATGCCGAACTATCTGCGCTTTGTGCGTGGCTTGATTGACTCCAACGATCTGCCGCTCAACGTTTCTCGTGAAATCCTACAAGACAGCCGTGTTACACAGAATCTTCGCAATGCGCTGACTAAACGTGTGTTGCAAATGCTGGAGAAACTAGCAAAAGACGATGCCAAAAAATATCAAACCTTCTGGTTACAGTTTGGCCTGGTTCTGAAAGAAGGACCTGCTGAAGATAGTGGCAATCGTGAAGCCATTGCCAAATTGTTGCGTTTCGCTTCCACCCACGGCGACAGCTCTGCTCAGACGGTATCGCTGAAAGAGTATGTCAGTCGTATGGTCGACGGGCAGGAGAAGATTTACTACATCACTGCCGACAGTTATGCCGCGGCGAAGAGCAGCCCGCATCTAGAGGTGTTCCATAAGAAAGGCATCGAAGTGCTACTGCTTTCTGACCGCGTCGATGAGTGGATGATGAGCTACCTGACCGAGTTTGACGGTAAGTCCTTCCAGTCCGTTAGCAAAGCTGATGAAGCGCTGGATAAGCTGGTGGATAATGCCAGTGATGACGAAGCGCGCAAAGAAGCGGAAAAATCCCTGGAGCCGTTTGTTGAGCGTATGAAAAAGCTGCTGGGTGAACGCGTCAAAGAGGTGCGCCTGACGCATCGCCTGACCGATACGCCTTCCATCGTCACCACTGATACCAATGACATGAGCACACAGATGGCGAAGTTGTTTGCTGCCGTAGGGCAAAATGCGCCGGAAGTAAAATATATCTTTGAACTCAATCCAGAGCATGCGTTGGTGAAACGCGCTGCAAACACTGGCGATGACGTGCAGTTTGGCGAGTGGGTTGAATTGCTTCTGGAACAGGCGCTACTGGCTGAACGGGGCACGCTGGAAGATCCTAACCAGTTTATTCGTCGTATGAACCAGCTGCTAAGTGCATAACCGCTCACACTTCTCTGAAAACCCGGTTTTTACCCGGGTTTTTTCGCGTTGTGATATGCCGAAGCGAACCCGTTCCTTGAGGATAATCCTCTGGAATGGTTTGTTTGAAAGTTTTCAACTTTATTTTAAAAAATCTACATAGCAAGAGGATTTACGCAATGCGTATTATTCTGCTGGGCGCTCCTGGCGCAGGCAAAGGCACTCAAGCACAATTCATTATGGAAAAGTATAGGATTCCGCAAATTTCCACGGGTGATATGTTGCGTGTGGCGGTGAAAGCCGGGACCGAACTGGGTAAGCAGGCCAAAGAAATCATGGATATAGGTAAACTTGTCACGGATGAATTGGTTATTGCCTTGGTGAAAGAGCGTATCGCCCAGGATGATTGCCGTAACGGTTTCCTGCTGGATGGTTTTCCTCGTACTATTCCGCAAGCGGATGCCATGAAAGACGCTGGCATTCAGGTTGATAATGTTATTGAGTTCGTCGTGCCTGACGAACTGATTGTCGATCGCATTATTGGCCGTCTCGTGCATGCTGCATCAGGTTGTGTTTACCATGTTAAGTACAATCCTCCAAAAGTTGAAGGTAAAGACGATGTCACGGGTGAAGAGCTGACCATCCGTAAAGACGATCATGAAGATACCGTGCGTAAACGTCTGGTGGAATATCATCAACAAACTGCGCCTTTGGTGGACTATTACCAGAAAGAAGCTAAGGCAGGAAATACCCGCTACCACAAAGTAGACGGAACCCATCAAGTACTACAAGTGCGCGCTGAGTTGGAATCCATCCTGGGTTAACCTATCACAGCGTTGCCTGAAAATGCCAGCGTAGCAAAGTCGCTCAGATTCGTTTGGCGTCAGACCACTGTTATACCAGTGAGGCCAGATGGCATATAAGCCCGGTGGATGTAGCGGATTATCGCACTCTGAGCCTCGTTGAAGCTTTTATAGGCCT
>JBPETC010000001.1:0-58248 GCA_051710325.1 Symbiopectobacterium sp. | reverse complement strand
CTGCACGCTGTGCAACCGATTGAAACGCCTCAATCGTAATCCGAAATGCACGATAGGCTTATCGGTACTTACATCAAACGTGAGTATTACGTTTGATGATGTATTAGGTTATTGAATGAATGAGCACGAAGGGTAATGTTTCGATTTAAAAGGTTCTACTAAAATGGCAGTGGAAAAGGTTAATCGAGATGATCATCTTTTGACGCTAACGGCACTTTCGCCCAATCCTAAGCGCTGATTGGTGTTTGTTGGATGTCCCAGACAGATGAGAAAGGATTAAAGGAAAACCGATCTGCGGAAACGGTGGGCCGTGCAGGATTTGAACCTGCGACCAATTGATTAAAAGTCAACTGCTCTACCGACTGAGCTAACGACCCGCAGATGCGGTGGGTGATGACGGGATCGAACCGCCGACCACCTCCTTGTAAGGGAGGTGCTCTCCCTGCTGAGCTAATCACCCTCGCTGTGTTGATTCGCATTATAGGGATAGTTGAAAGTGAGTCAACGCATTTTTAAATGCAAAATGCGTGTTAGTTGTAAAATTAGGCAACACGTCGTTTTTCTGGGCATTATTGGTTAATAATTCGGCGTATTGTTAGTTCTATTCAACACGCAATGCGGTTATAGCGTTGAGGAATCATGGCAGAGTGATAGAATATCGCTAACTTTTGGCTGGAACCATAGCTGTTGTCTGCCAGTCGCCCTTAAGTAACAAGGCTTATTATCCCAATGAAGATAAGAACTCGTTTCGCGCCAAGCCCCACTGGCTATTTGCATGTCGGCGGCGCTCGTACTGCGCTTTACTCCTGGCTGTTTGCCCGTCCCCATCAGGGGGAGTTTGTTTTGCGTATCGAAGACACTGACTTGGAACGTTCAACGCATGATGCCATTGATGCCATTATGGATGGCATGAACTGGCTGAACCTGGATTGGGATGAGGGCCCGTACTACCAGACCAAGCGCTTTAATCGTTACAACTCGGTGATTGATGAAATGCTGCTGCAGAGCACCGCCTACAAATGCTATTGCAGCCGTGAACGTCTGGAAACGCTGCGTGAAGATCAAATGGTGAAGGGTGAAAAACCACGCTATGACGGCTTCTGCCGCGATTCTTATGCGCATCATGCCCATGATGAGCCTCACGTGGTGCGTTTTCGTAACCCGCAAGACGGTTCTGTGATTTTCAACGATCGTATTCGTGGCCCGATCGAATTCAGCAATCAGGAACTAGACGATCTGATTATTCGCCGTACCGATGGCTCGCCAACCTACAACTTCTGTGTAGTGATCGACGACTGGGATATGGAAATCACGCACGTTATTCGCGGTGAAGACCATATCAACAACACTCCGCGCCAAATCAATATCCTAAAAGCGTTGGGGGCGCCGGTGCCGGAATACGCCCATGTTTCTATGATTCTGGGCGATGATGGTAAAAAACTGTCCAAACGCCATGGTACCGTGGGCGTGATGCAGTATCGCGATGATGGTTATCTGCCAGAAGCGCTGCTCAACTATCTGCTCAGTTTGGGGTGGTCACATGGCGATCAGGAAATTTTTTCCATTGATGAGATGACGCAACTGTTTACGTTGGATGCCGTAAGCAAATCGGCTAGCGCCTTCAATACCAAGAAGTTGCAGTGGCTCAACCATCACTATATCAATCATCTACCAGCTGAATATGTGGCAACGCATCTGTCATGGCACATTGAGCAGGCAGGAATCGACACCCGCACCGGCCCGCCACTGTGCAAACTGGTGACTCTGTTGGGCGAGCGTTGCAAAACACTGAAAGCGATTGCGGCGTCCTGCCGTTATTTCTATGAAGATTTTGCAGAGTTTGATGCCGATGCTGCCAAGAAACACTTGCGCCCGGTCGCTCGCCAACCACTGGAACTGGTGCGTGAGAAACTTGCTGCTATCAGCGAATGGACTGCGAAAAATATTCATCACGCTATTCAGGGCACGGCGGACGAACTGCAAAAAAGCATGGGTAAAGTCGGTATGCCGCTGCGTGTGGCGGTAACTGGCGCGGGCCAATCACCTGGCGTCGATGTTACAGTACAGGCAGTGGGTCAGCAGCGTGCATTGGCACGCATCGATAAAGCATTGGCCTTTATCGCTGAACGTGAAACACAGCAATAATCGCGTAACCCAGCGATCGATTAACACCCCGTGTGGCCCTCCTTTTCTGGAGTTCGCCGCCGGGGCCGTTTTTTATTCACGAACGCAGATCAATCCTGAGCTCATTGTAGCTGAATGTTCACTTCTACCGATTTTGATATCGCATCAGGAATCAAACTGCCATGGTGTTTACCTTCGAACAGGATAAAGCTGGCTGCGTGGTTTTCGCTGTGCAATTGCGTTACCAGATCGCGCGCTTTGGTCACCATGCTGTGCCGTGCCTGACGCTTGGCATGTTTTGGATCGACAGGTTGGTTGGAGTCGGCCTTGGAGGGCTTCTCTTCATATTCGCCTACACGCTTATCATGATTAACGTAGATTGTGCAGTAAGCAGTGATGAACGTTTGGGGATGACTACGTTGTCTTCTCCCCACCAGATAGACGAGCTGGCAGCCAGATAGTGCTGGAAGGATTCCCCGTGATTAAACAGGATAAATAGTATGAATAACCCGCTAAAGGCGTGACAGGCGAGTGTCTTCTGCTGTGGATTAACCGGGACTCGCGCTTCTATACCACACTGTGTTGGATAAATTAATAAAATTGCTCTGCTTCCCCTTACCGCCACAAAACCCGGATCGATTGTCGGGGCCGGTGGCGTGTAGTCTCGGGTGCGGGCAGGAGTGTGATAACCTTAATCAATGCGATAGCCGATGCTAACAATCATAGGTCCAGGCTCCTTGTGCGGGGTATGACTGTTGACCGCCAGCGGGAACTGGACATTGGCGTCCCGTGCATAGAGCACTGGACGTTTCTCCTGTGCGGCGATATCACGCGGCGTAGCGATGAAGACACAGTACTGAAGCTGGCAGGTATTTCATATCGTGTTGCTCAATCCTGAAGTAGCGTTTAGCGTTTTCAGAGAGCGTGGTGAAAGGGGCACAGCGCCCGTTCGGACAAAAGGCTGGAGACGATCAGAGTAATAAGCAAAATAGGCAAATAGCGCATAACGATCTACTAAGGTTCTGATGAGCGAGTTCAAATATGATAATAAAACCCGTTATTATTACCAGCATTTTTTCTGTTCTTATGCGCGGTATTTCGCCACAAGCGTTGATAAAATCGGCGTGCTTGCGGATTTTCCAGCGGTTGACGGCAGAAATAGAGTTAGCCGTTGACACACCTGAGCGGGTTGCATATTATTCGGCCGTTTACACAAACAATCGGTGTCACTATCTGATGCAATGGGGCTATAGCTCAGCTGGGAGAGCACTTGCATGGCATGCAAGAGGTTAGCGGTTCGATCCCGCTTAGCTCCACCACTCCTTCTTATTTTATTTCCTTTTTTTGTCCCAAAGACCATCGCTGTGGTGTAGTCAATTCTCGCATTGGGCTCAGTTCATAAGCGATTTACATTGCTGTAGCGCGGCTTGCAAACCAATGAGATTACTGATCTGTTGAACTCGGTAGCTGTTGTGGCATCCAATCAATTGGCGACTGCCTTTGCTGTATCAGGAATTGATTCGTCTTGGAAAAGTGGCGACAGCCCAGAAAGCCACGGTGTGCAGACAACGGTGACGGGTGTGGGGATTTCAGCACATGATGGCGCTGTGTGTCAATAATGCTGCCTTTTCTCTGTGCGTGTACTCCCCAAAGTAGAAATACGATGCCATCACGCTTTTCATTCAATACGCTAATCACGCGATCGGTAAAGGTTTCCCAGCCAAGGTTGGCGTGGGAATGCGCCTGACCTGCCTCCACCGTTAACACGGTATTTAACAGCAGCACACCTTGCTCCACCCAGCTTTGTAGGCAACCATGCTGAGGGATCGTAAAGCCGGGAATATCTTTCGTCAGCTCTTTGTACATGTTCATTAATGACAGCGGTGTGGGAATGCCCGGGCGGACGGAAAATGACAGGCCGTGCGCTTGATTAGGCCCATGATAGGGGTCTTGTCCCAGGATCACCACCTTGACCTGATTGAACTCCGTATAGCGAAAGGCATTAAACACATCTTTCTGCGGGGGATAAATTATCTTTCCTTCGGCGCGGGCATTGCCGATAAACTTCAACGTTTGCACAAAATAAGGCTGCTCTTTTTCCTGTGCCAAAACGTCATGCCACGTTAGTTCGGTTGTCATTCTGTCCTCGGTGCGGGTGTTGTGAAAGAGGGTGTAGCTTACCGATCTCTACTCTCAAGGTAAAACACTGCGGCGGGAAAGTTGATGGTAATGAAGTGAAAATTATAAAAAAGTTGAAAATTTACAAAAATTGTATTGCGCCTTTTGGCTAAAATTGATGTAAAACAATTAATTACTGCTTGTACCATTTTCATACCCTGTATTAATTAATTTAAATCAAAGATTTGCTGCTAAGATACTGGCATATAACTACACAAGGTAAGTGAATTTCATTTTGTGGTTAAAACCTCGTATTGGTAAGTATTGTAACCATTCCCAGGTTCAGACATGATTCTGCTGTTTTACGGAGGCAATTATGGTTACTGGCATTCAAATCACTAAAGCTAACAACGCTCAGGTTAACTCTTTCTGGTTGCTTGATGAAGAAAAATTAGAAGCATGCTGCGTTTGCGCAAAATCGGATTACAGCGAAGATCAAATCGTTCCGGTGAGCGATCTGGGGCAGTTTGAATATCGTGAAGTTCCGTTAGAAATCAAACAGGAAGTGCACGTGGAAGGTGGTCAACACCTTAACGTGAACATTCTGCGCCGTGAAACGCTGGAAGATGCGGTAAAATCTCCGGGAAAATACCCGCACAGTTGACCATCCGCGTTTCTGGTTGTGCAGTGCGTTTCAACTCACTGTCCAGGGAATAGCAACGTGACGTGATTATGCGTACTTTCATCGAAAGTCTGTAAGCGTTCCGGCGGCGGTAATAAAAAAGGAGCGAAAGCTCCTTTTTTGTGCTCTGGTTTGTTTCCGGCTTTAATGCCAGGAGGACGGTATCGAAACAGAATTACTCTGCGCCTGAAAGCGTATCGTCCGTTTTCTGCATAGTCTGGCGGCGCTTCCCTACGTTCTTGCTATCGGGGCGGTGTACTTTCATCTTGGTTTTTATTTCTCTTTCTTCTTTTTCTTTTCTTTAGTACGCTTAGCCAGTACTTTTTCGACGGCTTACTGTTGGTTTTTTCGATTGGCGCTTTTGTTTTCGGACGCAACTTATTAATGACGCGCGCTTTTAGCGGATTATTTAAGTAACGGCTGATCTTGCCAAGCAGCAAATGATCGTGGCTTCCACCAGTGAGATAGCACACCATTTTTGCCGGCGCGTCCAGTACGGTGCAAGTAGATATCGGCCGTAAGTGACAAGTTAAAGTTGAAGACATGACTAACATCGTTGCTGTCCAACCCGCGTGCGGCAACGTTTATGGTAATTAATACATTGACCAGCCCCTCTCTCAGACGTGTGATGGCCTGGTCGATACCCGCTTCGCGTAGCCAGGCAGCAAGTTCATGCACGCGCTCGCGCTTACGAACAAACACAATGGCTTGGGTGGTTTCCGGCTGTTTCAGCAAATGTGCCATCAACGCGGTTTTGTGCTAAGTATCATCAGCGCGATAAAACTATTACAGAATCTTTTTACGTTCACGCCGTGAATGGTCGGCTTCAATCTCAACCGGCTATTTCAGTAGTTGCTCTGCGAAATCCTTGACGGCATCGCCTTCCAGAATAGCGGAAAACAGAAAGGTTTATGTGCGCCAGCAGGTTTCACCGGCAATATGTTCGGTATCCTGAGCAAATCCCATGTCGAGCATACTATCCGCTTAGTCCAGAATCAGCGTTTCCACTGCGCGGCAGTCAAAGTTTTCTTCTTTGATATATTGCAGCAGGCGCCCGTTATTACCCACTACAATATCCTTATTCTCGCTGAATACTTCAGCGTGCTTCATGTTGTAGGCCACACCGCCAGTGATGGTTGCCACGTCAAGATGGGTGTGTACGCCGCCAACGCTTTAGCCTGTTCAGCCACCTGCATCGCCAGTTCACGTGTGGGCGTTACGATCAGAATGTGCGGCTGGCCTGATTTTTACGTGGAAAGTTAATCAGATGCTGCAACACCGGCAGCAGATAGGCTGCTATTTTCCTGTTCCTGTTGACGCGGATCCAAGGACATCTCTCTCCCGTCCATGGCGGGTGGGATCGCTGCGAGTTGAATAGCGGTGGGCGCTCGTAGCCCATATCGCGCAAGGCATCTAGCAGGCTTTCATCAAGATCAAGATCGGAAAATTGGGTTGCAGTCATGGTTTACTTCTCTGAAGCAAACGGGTCCCTACAAGAGACGAACGATGATTGTTCGCGCAGAAAGATGGTAGCTACTCTTATAATTTTCGCGCATTGACCAAGGATTTCTATTTATTTATATAAGATATTCCTTGTCGTTAACGATGGCTTAGGCACTCTCAGAGTGCTAACGGTGCTGTTGAATGTTTTTTCGCGTATGATCCCCTGACTGTCACAGCTAAAGAACAGAAAACTGTGCGCCGTGTACGGACGTAAACGCCGACGCGCGAAGATATATGGGGCAGGCTAACCACATATAAAAAGAAGAAGGAACAAACGTTATCGGGAACTTTTGTTAACCGGTGGGGTGCCCGAACAGCTTGCTCAGATTATTCAATAACGATATGGCTGGCAGTACTATTTTATATGTGAAGAACGGTTTGAGGAGACATTACCTCGGATGAGCGAGCAGCTAGCGGATCGCATTCTGGTTGAACGTGTCCAGAAAGGCGACCAGAAATCTTTTAATTTGCTGGTGATGCGCTACCAGCACAAAGTAGCGAACCTGGTGTCACAGTACGTTCCTCCTGGGGACGTGCCAGATGTAGTGCAAGAGTCGTTCATCAAAGCCTATCGTGCGTTGGAGTCTTTTCGCGGCGATAGTGCCTTCTACACTTGGCTGTATCGTATTGCGGTCAATACGGCCAAAAATTATCTGGTTGCTAAGGGACGGCGACCACCGTCGAGCGACGTTGATGCCAATGACGCTAAAAATTATGAAACCGCCAGCGCATTAAAAGAAATATCGAACCCTGAGAACTTAATGTTGTCAGAGGAATTGAGAAGTATCATGTTTCAAACTATTGAAACGTTGCCAGAAGATTTACGGATGGCAATTACGCTACGCGAACTTGATGGCCTGAGTTATGAAGAGATAGCCGCCATTATGGATTGCCCGGTCGGCACTGTTCGTTCTCGCATATTCCGTGCGAGAGAAGCGATCGATAACAAAGTACAACAGCTAATTCAACGTTAACCCGGTCTTCGCGTTAACCATGATAGATTTGACAAGGTAAAGGTATGGGTATGCAGAAAGAGAAACTTTCCGCTTTAATGGACGACGAGGCAGCGGATATCGAACTGCTTAACACATTGGGACGGGATGTTGAACTGCAAAAAAGTTGGCAAAGCTACCATTTGATTCGCGATACGCTGCGTGGTGATGTGGCGCAGAGCATCATTGAAATCGATATTGCTACACGCATTGCGCAGGCGATTGTCGAAGAGCCGGTGCGTATTGCGCCTCAGGTTATTTCCGAAGCACAGCCTAATCCCGATACCTGGTCACGTTTGTCGTTCTGGGACAAAGTGCGACCTTGGACAAGCCAACTGACTCAGGTTGGTGTGGTCGTCTGCGTCTCATTGGCGGTGATCGTCGGCGTGCAAATGCAACGTTCTCCGGATAAAGCGCAGGAAGCGCAAAACGATATGCCAGCGTTTAGTACGCTTCCCGCCATGGGCACCGCCTCTCCGGTAAGTCTGGGTGTACCGTCTGAAAACGTGGTGTCGCACGGTGATCAACGCCAGGTTGAAGCACAACGCAACCGTATCAATGTTATGTTGCAGGATTATGAGTTGCAGCGCCGCCTCCATTCAGAGCCGCTGCAAGGTCAGCAAGATGAAGAACAGCAGGCCGCTATTCGGGTGCCTGGCACTCAATCTTTAGGAACACAGTCTCGTTAATGAAGCGAGTTGGGTTTGCTTTTTGCATGCTGCTAGGTTTGCTTATCACCCTATTCAACAACCGTCCTGGTACGGCCTCCGTCAGGTACGGAGTTGCAGCCTCAGCCCTCGTCCTTGTTGCAACAGATGGGCAAGGCTATTCGGACATTGAATTATGAAATACATATTCATCAATATCTCCCGTTAGGACATCGAATTTCTGCGCTATCGGCATAGCCGTCTATCGGCATACCCGTATAGTTAACCGTCCATTGGCACAGTTGCTGTTTATAGATGGGCCTCGCAGAGAAATCGTGCAGCGAGACCAACATATCAGTTACTTTGATACCGATCTGGAACCTTTCTCGCTTTTCGGTTATCACATCATCGACTCGTTCCCTAGCCTGGTTTATGTCGATCATCAATCGCTGTCCGAGTTCTATTATTTCATTCCAGCGGCAGGAATGAGTGCGGATCGCCGATCGCCTGTGTGAAAGCATACTTAATTATTTCCCGGGATTGGGACACGGTATAGCTACAGCGTATGGTTTAATGTTGCGACCAACCTTCCGTTATGCATTGAATTGCAAGATCGCAATGGGAAACGGATGGAGCAATTCTGGTAATATCACTAGTGGTCAGTGATGATATCCGTGATACGTTACGCCTATTATTAAGTGAAGGGTTACTGCCATTGCTGACGACATCGTCGGTTGAAATGGTTGACCTGATGGACTCATGAATGGCTGCCACAGGGTATGAAAGAGATCTCGCGTACCCACAAAACAAAGCCGAAGAACGTCGCCTGGGATCAGCATCCCGGTTGAATCGCGCCTGTTCAGTGATGGTTTATTCAGCTTTTCTGTTAATATCACGCCATAGTCGGAATCCCGTGCCGAGCAATATGGTCAGGACGATACAGCGAAGCGTACACACAGAGATCCGCAATGGGTATGAAATAACCATGGTGGGAAAACTGCCGCTACCACGGCCAAACTCATCGCGGATAATATCATTTTTCAATCGCAGTAAATTTGCAAGATGTAGTAGGGCGCAGGTATGATCAAAGAGTGGCGATTGTGGTTTCCTGGCACAATGGAATGGCTGTGCTGCACTCTGTGTGAGGAGCGTTCTGTGTGCAATGGTTGTCAGTCGCGTAAAACCTGCGGCACCGGGCTTTTGAGTGAATTGGGTTGGTCCCCCCGCCGAACAAGCGCTGCGCGTTCCATGTGAGCAACCCTTGCTGCCTAGTCAACACGTTGAATTTAGTATTTCCGAAAGTAGCCTGCTGCGTTCTGCCATGCTGATCTATCTAGTGCCGCTGTTAGGGTGTTTGTAGTGACGGGATTGTTGCAGTCGCTATTCGCAGATGATCTAGGTACGGTGCTGCGCGCGCTGCTCTGTGTGCGCCATGTTGGCGTTTATCCTAGTACGCAGCTTGGCCCTTAAATTAGGCAAGAAACGGCACTATCGCCCGGTTATTTTGCAGATAGCCTTGCCGGGTCAGCCGCTGAAAATCGAATCCTGAACCTCTTTTAACCGGGCGAGCCGTTGGGCTACGCCGCTCGTTTCTCACCGAGATATTTTCCGTCCAACGCGCGCGTGCTTATCCTTAAACGTCATCTTTTTCCCGGGTCTCTGCCATGATGGAATAAAAGCGCCATAGTTAAATGGAATACGGGTTGATGACTAGGTTTTCCGGCGTCTGACATGTAGAATGCATCGGTTCTGATGAACAAGGGAAGCATTGCCGCCATTTTTATCGCATTCGCACGCCAGATAGCAAGAATTTCAGAAATACCAAGGTAGAAAAACTTTTATAATGAATCATATACGAAATTTCTCCATTATTGCCCATATCGACCACGGTAAGTCAACACTTTCTGACCGCATTATTCAACTTTGCAGCGGTTTATCTGACCGTGAAATGGCGGCGCAGGTGCTGGACTCCATGGATCTGGAACGTGAACGCGGCATCACCATTAAAGCGCAAAGTGTAACGCTGGATTATCATGCTAAAGATGGCGAAACCTACCAACTGAATTTTATCGACACACCTGGGCACGTTGACTTCTCCTATGAAGTTTCACGTTCTCTGGCGGCGTGCGAAGGTGCGTTGCTGGTGGTGGATGCAGGGCAAGGCGTAGAGGCACAAACGCTCGCCAACTGCTACACCGCGATGGAAATGGACCTGGAAGTGGTCCCGGTTCTTAACAAGATTGACCTGTCGGCCTCCGATCCCGAGCGCGTGGCAGAAGAGATTGAAGATATCGTCGGCATCGATGCCACCGATGCCGTGCGCTGCTCGGCAAAAACCGGCGTTGGCGTTCCTGATGTGCTTGAACGTCTGGTGCAAGAAATTCCGCCGCCGGAGGGAGATCCAAATGCACCTCTTCAGGCGTTGATCATCGATTCTTGGTTTGATAACTACCTCGGTGTGGTCTCTCTGATCCGCATCAAAAATGGTTCGTTGCGCAAGGGCGACAAAGTGAAGGTCATCAGTACAGGTCAGGTGTATAACGCCGATCGTCTAGGGATTTTCACGCCGAAGCAGATCGATCGCGATGTACTTAATTGCGGTGAAGTGGGTTGGCTGGTGTGCGCCATCAAAGACATTCTTGGTGCTCCTGTGGGGGATACTCTGACATTGTCTCGCCAACCGGCTGACAAAGCGCTACCGGGCTTCAAAAAGGTTAAACCACAGGTTTATGCAGGCTTATTCCCGGTTAGTTCTAATGATTATGAGAACTTCCGTGACGCATTGGGTAAACTGAGCCTTAATGACTCCTCGCTGTTCTACGAACCGGAAACCTCAACCGCGTTGGGCTTCGGTTTTCGCTGCGGTTTCCTAGGCCTCCTGCACATGGAGATCATTCAGGAACGTCTGAAGCGTGAATACGATCTAGATCTGATCACTATGGCACCGACCGTAATTTATGAAGTGAAGACCACGCGTCAGGAAATTGTCTACGTTGACAGCCCTTCCAAGCTGCCGCCGCTCAACAACATTGAAGAATTGCGTGAACCTATCGCGGAATGCCATATGCTGCTGCCGCAGGAGTACCTGGGCAACGTCATCACCTTGTGTATTGAGAAGCGTGGTGTGCAGACCAACATGGTTTACCACGGTAAACAGGTGTCGTTGACCTATGAAATTCCGATGGCGGAAGTGGTGCTCGATTTCTTCGATCGACTGAAATCGACCTCGCGCGGTTACGCATCACTGGATTATAGTTTCAAACATTTTCAGGTCTCTGACATGGTGCGAGTTGACGTGATGATTAACGCAGAACGTGTTGATGCCTTGGCACTGATTACCCACCGCGATAACTCACAGTATCGCGGCCGTGAGCTGGTGGAAAAAATGAAAGAGCTGATCCCGCATCAGCAATTTGATATTGCCATTCAGGCAGCCATTGGTAACCACATTATTGCACGTTCAACCGTGAAACAACTGCGTAAAAACGTATTGGCGAAATGTTATGGCGGCGACGTGAGCCGTAAGAAAAAACTGTTGCAGAAACAGAAAGACGGTAAGAAGCGCATGAAACAGGTAGGCAACGTTGAATTGCCGCAAGAAGCCTTCTTAGCCATTCTGCACGTCGGTAAAGAGAGCAAGTAAACCCTAAGGAGTTGGCATGGTCAATATGTTTGCCTTGGTTTTAGCGCTGGCGACACTTGTCACCGGCATCGTCTGGTGTTTTGAACTCTTTAAATGGGCACCGGCACGCAAGGCGAGAGCAGAGACGGCGCTGAGTGCGCAGCAGGATGGCGGAGCGGGCGTTGTGACGATCAAACAACCCGGTTGGATTGAAACCTGCGCTTCGGTGTTTCCGGTATTGGCGCTGGTATTTTTTGTGCGCTCCTTTGTTTACGAACCGTTCCAGATACCATCGGGCTCCATGATGCCGACGCTGCTGATTGGTGATTTTATTCTGGTGGAGAAATTTGCCTACGGCATCAAGGATCCCATCACGCAGATGACGTTGATCCCGACAGGGCATCCTCGACGTGGGGATGTAGCGGTATTCAAATATCCTGAAAATCCGCGTCTGGATTATATCAAGCGTGTGATTGGTCTGCCGGGTGATAGGGTTTCTTACGATCTACTCAGCAAGCAGGTGACGGTACGTCCCACGTGTGCAGGCTCGACGTGTGACAGCGCCGTTGCGGTGACCTACAGCAACCTTGAACCCAGTGATTTTGTGCAAACGTTCGCTCGTCCTGGTTCAGGATCGGGTAGCGGTTTCTATGCCCTGCCACTCGGTGAGGAAAAACCGGGTGATGTGCGGATGGACGTTTGTCAGGAGACGCTGGGCGATATCTCGCACCGCATTCTGGTGGTGCCGGGTAGCCAGGATCACCTGGGGATGTACTACCAGCAGTCGCGCCAGTCGCTTACCACCTGGGTAGTGCCAAACTGGCACTATTTCATGATGGGTGATAACCGTGATAACAGCGCCGATAGCCGTTTTTGGGGGGTTGTGCCGGAAAAAAATCTGGTCGGCCGCGCAACGGCAATCTGGATGAGCTTTGAGAAACAAGAAGGTAAATGGCCAACGGGCGTGCGTCTGAGCCGAATTGGTCGAATTCATTAATTACCGTGATAAACCCGCAGCATTATTTTCGGGTACGTTGTAGAATTGTTGTATCTCGCACCGCATTCCCGTTGTAGGTAGCCTCTTTCAACGGAGAATGTGACGAGAATAAACGAAAAACGCAGGCTCCGTTCGGAGCCGATACAAACGAAACAGCTTTGTTCCCCTCTCGCCCTTAAGAGAGATCCAGACAGCGCTGTTCCATATGCTGCGATAAACAGGTATTGTTAATCTATTGGTAACACATGAACCCCATCCTAGTAAATCGGTTACAAAGAAAGCTGGGCTATACTTTCCAGCAGTACGAGCTGTTATTGCAGGCGTTAACGCACCGCAGTGCCAACAGCAAACACAATGAGCGTCTGGAGTTTCTTGGTGATTCCATCCTGAGTTTTGTGATTGCCAATGCACTTTATCATCGCTTTCCTCGCGTCGATGAAGGAGAAATGAGCCGTATGCGCGCCACGCTGGTGCGCGGCAATACGCTCGCGGAAATTGCGCGTGAATTCGAATTAGGTGAATGCCTGCGCCTTGGTCCCGGTGAATTGAAAAGCGGTGGCTTCCGCCGTGAGTCTATTTTAACTGACACGGTCGAAGCTCTGATTGGTAGTATTTTTCTGGACAGTGATATCCAGAATATCGAAAGACTTATTCTGAATTGGTATCAGACTCGATTGGATAAAATCAGCCCAGGGGATAAGCAGAAAGATCCAAAAACCCGGTTGCAAGAGTTTCTGCAAGGGCGCCATTTGCCATTGCCTACCTATCTGGTGGTGCAGGTGTGCGGTGAGGCACACGATCAGGAATTTACCATCCATTGTATGGCCAGCGGTTTTAACAAACCGGTGATTGGTACGGGCTCCAGTCGGCGTAAGGCGGAGCAGGCGGCAGCGGAACAAGTGTTGAAAATACTGGAGATTGAATGAGCAAAGAACAAACCTACTGCGGTTTCGTTGCGATTGTTGGGCGGCCCAACGTGGGAAAATCCACGTTACTGAACGAACTGCTGGGGCAAAAAGTCTCCATTACTTCGTGTAAGCCGCAAACCACACGTCACCGCATTATGGGTATCCATACCGAAGGTCCTTATCAGGCTATTTATGTGGATACGCCAGGGCTGCATATTAAAAAAAAACGGGAAATCAACCGTCTGATGAACCGCGCTGCCAGCAGCTCCATCGGTGATGTTGAGTTGATCATTTTTGTGGTGGAAGGAATTCACTGGACCGACGACGATGAAATGGTCGTAGGCAAGTTGCGAGAACAAAAACGTCCGGTATTGCTGGCAATCAACAAGATTGACAATGTCATGGACAAAACCAAGCTGCTGCCGCATATCCACTTTTTAAGTGAAAAAGTGAACTTTCTCGACGTGGTTCCTCTTTCTGCGGGAAAAGGTACTAACGTTGACATCATTGCCAACATTGTGCGCAAATACCTGCCTGTGGCTAAGCATCACTTCCCTGAAGATTACATCACCGATCGTTCGCAGCGCTTTATGGCGGCTGAGATTATTCGTGAAAAGCTGATGCGCTTTCTCGGTGAAGAATTGCCATATTCGGTGACCGTTGAGATCGAGCGTTTCGTGACCAACAACCACGACAGTTATGATATTAATGGGTTGATTCTGGTTGAACGCGATGGTCAGAAGAAAATGGTGATCGGTAAAAAAGGCACCAAAATCAAGACAATCGGCATTGAAGCGCGTCAGGATGTGGAAGCCATGTTCGAAGCCAAAGTGCATCTGGAACTGTGGGTAAAGGTGAAATCCGGCTGGGCGGATGACGAACGCGCATTGCGCAGCCTGGGTTACATCGACGATTTATAAGGTTAACGCCGAATGGAAGAAGGCTGGCAGCGTGCATTTGTCTTGCATGGGCGACCTTACAGTGAAACTAGCCTATTGCTGGATCTTTTCACTGAAGACGAAGGGCGTGTGCGTGTGTTAGCCAAAGGCGCGCGTGCGCGCCGCTCTCCGCTAAAAGGATATTTGCAACCGTTCACGCCATTGCTGGCGTGTTGGGGCGGGTGCGGTGAACTAAAAACCTTGCGTAACGCTGAACCGGTATCACTGGCACTACCGCTCACCAGCGTCATATTGTACAGCGGCCTCTACATCAATGAATTGCTTGTTCGTGTGCTGGAGCACGAAACCAATTTTTCCGCACTCTTCTTTGATTACCTACATTGCTTGCAGAAACTGGCGGCGTTGAGCTCTTCACCTGAACCGGCACTGCGCCGTTTTGAGTTGGCGCTGTTGGGTTATCTTGGTTATGGTGTTGATTTTCTGCACTGTGCAGGCAGTGGGGAGCCCGTTTCAGACACCATGACCTATCGCTACTGCGAAGAAAAAGGATTTATCGCCAGTATGATTGTGGATCAGCATAGCTTTACCGGCTATGAGTTGCGTGCGCTGGCTGCGCGGCAATTTCCTGATGCGCAAACCCTGTTGGCTGCGAAACGCTTTACGCGTATGGCTCTCAAACCTTATCTGGGTGGCAAGCCATTAAAAAGCCGTGAACTGTTTCAAAAATCTGCCGTTTTATGTCCCCACGCGTCGCCTTTGGCAAAAGAATAATGACCTGAGCGGTAATACCTGTCAATCTCTCGCTATCTAAAAATAGCCGCAGTGGTAACGAACTAAAAAGGCCAGTATACACTAGTCGTCTAACGGTAATTCTTTTGAGGACTGATTTCATGGCAGAGCTTTTATTAGGTGTAAATATCGATCATGTGGCGACCCTGCGCAACGCGCGCGGCACAGCGTACCCCGATCCGGTGCAGGCTGCGTTTGTTGACGAGCAAACCGGGGCGGATGGTATTACGATTTATATACGTGAAGATCGCCGTCATATCACCGATCGCGATGTGCGTTTGTTACGACAAATATTGCAGACGCATATGAACCTTGAAATGGCGGTGACGGAAGAGATGCAGGGGATTGACTGCGAGCTTCATCCTTACTTTTGTTGTCTGGTGCCTGAGAAACGCCAGAAAGTGACAACGGAAGGTGGGTTGGATGTTGCTAGTCAACTACTGTGCATGACATCAGCCGTGGCTCGTTTGCACGAGGCGGGGATTTTAGTATCTCTGTTTATCGATCTCGAATGGGCACAAATTGATGCCGCTGTAGCCGTTGGTGCTCCTTATATCGAAATCCATACTGGTGCTTATGCTGATGCTCAGGACGATACGCTGCGCCAGCAAGAGTGGGCGCGTATTCGCGATGCAGCGGTTTATGCCGCCAGCAAAGGGCTCAAAGTAAATGCCGGACATGGCCTGACCTACCACAACGTGCAAGCTATTGCGGCTCTGCCTGAAATCCATGAGCTTAATATCGGGTATGCGATTATCGGTCGCGCCGTCATGAGTGGCTTGACAGAGGCCGTCGCGAAAATGAAGGCTTTATTGCGGAAAGCCCATCGTTAATGGCTATTCTGGGACTTGGCTCGGACATTGTGGAGATTGCCCGTATTGAGGCGATTATCGCGCGATCCAGCGATCGCCTAGCGCGCAAAGTGTTATCCGCACAAGAGTGGGTGCACTATGAAAAGCACCCGCAGTCTGCTCGCTATCTTGCCAAGCGCTTTGCTGTCAAAGAAGCGGTGGCGAAGGCCTTAGGTACCGGCATTAGCCAGGGACTGGCTTTCAATCAGTTCGACGTCTTCAACGATGCGTTGGGTAAACCTTGCCTGCGACTTTGGGGGCGCGTGCAATCGATGGCGGAAAACTTAGGGGTAGAGGAGATACACGTGACCATTGCCGATGAGCGGTACTATGCCTGCGCCACGGTAATCCTTGAGGGGGAGCGAAAACGCCTGCTCACAGACAATCGTCTTGATACATAATAACAAACTTTTCCCGTAATTGCTCTTGTATTTCCACTTGTTTCGGGTCACGCATGATTGTATTATCAATCGGGCATACCTTTTGGTAGGTAGGCACATTGTAATGATCCACATACTCTGTGCAACAGAGCGGGTCTATTTCATAGGAATCTAACCTCATGAAATTGCCTGATTGGCACATTCAGGATCGCATATATCGCAATTGATACAGAGTTTTGTAATTAATAAAGCCACTGCAATCAATTACATTTTTATCTTCTATAATCAATTAGTTGTATTATCATGGCCCATATTAGCAGCTTTGTACCTGGTTATAAGGTCATCATTGGGCCAGTTGATCGCATATTCACACGCACTGGTGCCGCAGACGATCTCACCTCTGGGCGTTCCACATTTATGGTGGAGATGACGGAGACCGCCAATATTCTGCACAATGCCACCGCCAACAGCCTGATATTGATGGATGAAATTTGGCGTGGCACATCTACCTATGATGCTTTATCCCTTATAGCCTGAGGCTGCTCAGAAAATCTGGCGCAGCGCATCAAGGCCATGACATTGTTTGCAACCCATTAACTTTGAATTAACAACCCATTTGCCAGAAAAAATGGAAGATGTTGCGAATGTGCATCTAAATGCACTGGAGCACGGTGACACCACCGTGTTTATGCACAGCGTTCAGGAGGGAAGAGCTACGGCCTCGCCGTTGCTGCACTGGCGGGTGTGCCCAAAGAGATGATTAAACGCTCGCGGCAAAAGCTTAAAGAGCTGGAATCACTTTCCAATCATGTCTCTGTCAGCCATGTGGGATGTTACGCAACTGGCGTTATTAACCAGTAAATAGCCAGCTCCGGCAGTCCAAGCACTGGAAGCGCTGGATCCCGATACGTTAACGCCGCGTCAGGCGCTGGAATGGCTGTATAAACTGAAAGCGATTGTGTAACTTTTTACAGCAAGCGGCCTTTCTTAGGAAGGCCGCTTTTTATCCGGTCCTGTCACTTTGGTATTGTTACTCGTTACAGTGGTCTTGTACTTTCATCTAAAATAGCGCACTGCTCGGGACCAGGCTTTTACCTCCATTCCTCTTCCATCGAAGGCACAACGGCAAAATGCGCGTTGAAGGTAAGCAGCACCGTGTCTCCCGATGATTTACGTACCTGTAAATAGCGTTTTCCATCACGATATAGCGTTTTCAATCACGATATTGTTTACCACCGAGTAGGTGACACCGGTAAAACAATCAGCAAACACCGCCGCATCGATCGGGCATATAGCGGTACAAACCGCGGCGCATTGCCATTGAGTAATCATCAATGGCGCTTTAGTGCCGTCAGACGATAGGTATTTGACAATACAATCGGCGCATCGTCTCGATCGAGCATTTCCAGATCATTCTCCAGTGGTCTAAAATAACTTTTTTCGCCTTGCACATCGGTGAGCACAAGTTTACCCGCAGTGCGCGCCCGTTTGCTATAGGTAGCAAACGCGATTGCCAGGGCGACTGGTTTGATAATAATGTTGCAGTATGAACGTGCTATTTTCAGCCAGGAATAATGACGTATCGATAACGGCACAATCTGCACAAGGCAATATACCACGATAACTCTGCGCCATGGGTTGCAATGCTTCCTCACACACTGGCTTGAGCGTATGACATCCCATCAACCCTGCTGCCACAAAACCAGTAGTAGTAAAGCCAAGTGCCATTTTTTCACGCTATTCTTCTCCCCACCTTCTTCTGTTACCCAGGATCATAACGATGATTGGACCTGTTGCCACTCGGCAAAGGTAATTTCCAAATTATTCTTATCATCAGACAACCACACCGAACGATCCTGAAGGGTTGCCTGTAATGTCATCGTGCGCTGTGCCATTGTAGCCATCGCCTGCAATTGGCGATCGTCTAAAAACGGACGGTAAATTGCGATACGGCCGCAACTTTTGCTCCGTCGATTGCCACCAGATATGGTAGCTCGCTCACTATAGACCATAGAGCACAACGTTGGGAGACTGGTTTCAGGCTTTTTTGAGTCGGCGCCCATCTGGCAGTCTCAATTCAATCTACAGTTTCAGCGCCAATATATCATCACGCAACCAGATTTTCGGTTCGTCATCGGCATATAACTCATTTCGGCACATAACCATTGGTGAAGGCTAATTTTCATCTGCATGATAGCTCCACGCCAGCAGTCGTAGCATCATACGCTGTTCAGTTTCTGAGGGGTGCTGCACCAAGGTCAAATTGACATCGTAAAAAAGAGCGGTGCAAATATGCAATATTCACTGCTGCTTTATAAATCGTTTCTTTTAATGCCATTCGATACCTATTTTCCATCTGCAACCAGTGCACCTTAAGAACCACAGTTAAGACGCACAGCATACCGATAGCAATTCAGAAAACAGACCGATCGTAGTTTCAAGTCTACTGAGAAAAAAGGTAAAATTGTGCGCTAACTGAAGTAACTGAAGCATTGCTTAACACCGGAATACTGATATCCTGCTGATGCCTATGCTATAGTCCTCTTGATAACGAATACTTATTTTCGTGGGATTATCTCCCCTTATCAGCAAAAAACGAGGCCATCGCGGCGACAACAGGCACAAAAGTCTACGGCGGTGGGCTTTCAAGGGAGGATATTGTGCAACAACATTCTAAATTGGTTCGTCGTTTATACACTGAGATCGCCAGCGGCAATCTGGGCTACATACCAGATGCATTAGGTTATGTTTTGCAAACTCTGAATGGGATCGCAGCCAATGGCGACTTGCCGTCTACCGTCAGGGAACAGGCGGCCTTCGCCGCAGCTAACTTATTGGTGAGCGATTATGTCAACGAGTAACGAATATCAACCCATCAATTGTGATGATTACGATAGCCTTGAGGCTACGTGCCAGCAACATCTGACGCTGACGCTAGAGTTGCGCAGCGGTGAAACCCTCAGAGGCAGGGCCAAGGATATTGTCTCGCGCAAGCAAGTGGAATATCTGGTGGTGGAAGAAAATGGCGCACTGCGAGAATTGCGTCTGGATCATATCCTGAGCTTCAGTAATCCAGGTATCGGCAAAGTGGTGGTTAGTGAATCCTGATTGGCCACACAACCAACACGCGATACAACATTTAATCAACGGACAACCCAGGTTGTCCGTTTTGCTTCCAAGATAAAATACCCAATATTTGCTGTATGCAGCTCACATGAAAAACACACCTATCAGTAAATACCATACCCTAATGATAAAAACCGCTCTCAGATAAATCTATATATGAATAAGTCAGGAAATTTATTCGAGGGGATTTTATATGTTTCGCTGGATTAAGTCAGACTACCCCGTTCAATTCAATAAATAACTACCAGTTATTAAGCCAAACCAAGACTCTATCGTCACGGGGACATCTTCGCAGATAAATCCCAACAAAACAATGTGGCCACAAAATTACTGCTTAGCGTCAAATCATATCTCCCCTGAATTGAAAATAAAATAAAAGAAATTGAAGACACTGCGGATTTGTTCTTCAACACCTTGTCAGACATCAGGAAGAGCGATAGAATCATCTATGGTGAAGCATCTTAAAAAGCTTTTTTCTAGGCGAGTGATGGTGGAATAGCCCTTTCAATCGTCGGTATAGCGTTGGCAGCTATCGCATTTGTTCCGTCTATAGCCATGCCGGCACTGATTATTTCAGCACCGCTATTGTTGAGTACTTTGCGTGGATTAGGGCTGTTGGTTTCCTGCAATGATGGGTCACTGAATATTCGTGATGCAATAAGTAAGTACTACAAAAAGTCGAAGAAAACGGAATCTATTGAATTCACAGACGCTTTTGCAAAATTACACGATTATTTAAATGAAATTAAATTCATAGGTATAACAAGTTTATCTGCAAGAAAAGCAGAATCCCTGAACGGGCACAATGCATTACTTCCTGATACATCAGAACAGCAAAAAGTATCCAGCAAGAAATCATACGACAGTTAGAAGCGACAATACAACCGTTAGGGGCAGAAATAGAAAAATTGAGGCAATAGATTAATATGCAGCTCTAAATAGCAACCGCCCACATCTGAAGCAGGCTTACCCATTTATCGCTTTTCTCATAAATTGGGAATTCAGCAGCCTAAGTAGCGCTGATAGATTCTATATCAGCGCTACGCCATCCGCCACACTATCTGCCATGCGGCATCATCTGCTGGCGTTTCTCCTTCCTGCATCACAAAGACACCAACGGCTGCGATAGGGTATTCGTTGTAATACAGAATAGGAATTTGTTCACGCATCCAGGGAGGAATCGCATATTCCTGCCACAGTTTTTTCGCAGATCGTCCGCCACTGCGCCCAACAATATGCAGTTTCCCTTTCAGGCCAAAACGCACGCTTACTTGCTCATCAGGATACGAGCGTCGAATACGCATACCTTGTTCGTCCAAGGACAGATAACCTAACCGGTGCGGAAGTATTAGTTTGCCCTGCTCAGGTTGCCAGGGTAACACCAGGTCGACGACGTTTACGCACTCAGCAATACAGTATAAACGCTGACGAAAGCGTCGAATCTGTACGGTGCTCAATTGCAACAACGGTTCTGCATCCTGGCGGCTGAGAGCAACATTCTGCCACAAATGCAGCAATTGTTCGCGTGAAGGCATCGCCACCTCGTGCATTCTCAGCCAACGCCGCAACAGCGCAAAACGATGCGGCTCACTCAGGGGGAGCAAAGCATCAATCGCCAACGCGCCTTTCGCGTCACAGGCCGACTGAAGCAATGCCGCCAATAATTCATCCAACAGTTGTTCCTGCTCGGCACACAGTCGCGCGCTGCGTGCCACTGCTTCTGAAAATGACGGCCAGCGCTGTTTTAGTTGCGGTAATACCTGCAAACGGAGAAAGTTGCGATCGTAACGCGCGTCGCAATTACTCTCGTCTTCCACCCACGTGAATCGATAATGGTAGGCATAATCTTCAAGTTGCGCTCGCGCTACGCCTAACAATGGGCGTAGCAAGCGATTCATGCCCAATTGCCCTGTTGCCCCCATCGCTGAAAGCCCGGCAGGCCCGCTACCACGCTTGAGTGCTAACAGGAACGTTTCGCTCTGATCGTCGAGATGCTGTGCGGTAAGCAGCGCCTCTTCAGGTAACAGATGTTGATGTAATGCCTGGTAACGCGCTTCGCGTGCTGCCGCTTCAACACCACACTCACACACATCCATCGTAACAGGCAGCAGCGCGAAGGGAATATCCCATTGCTGGCAGGTATGCATGCAGTGCTTCGCCCAACGCTCAGCGTGAGTACTTAGACCATGGTGGACATAGGCAGCACGCACAACAATATCCGAGCGTTGCTGCATCAATTGATGCAGCATATGCAACAGCACGCTTGAATCCAGCCCGCCACTATAAGCCACCAACACACGCTGACAGCCAGAGAGTTGCACCGCTAAATTTTCCAGTAGCGCAGCCACGTCGGTCCGTTCACTGTTCATAAAGCTCCAACGGTAATCCATATGGATCGCGTAAGAAAGTGAAGCGACGCTGGGTAAATTCATCCACCCGCATCGTTTCACAAGCAACACATGCATATTGCAGTGCGTCGCACGTCTCGTCAATGTCGGCTACCGCAAAAGCAAAATGGCGCAGGCCACAGGATTCAGGCTAAGTAGGTCGTGGCGGTGGAGAGGGAAACGAGAACAATTTGATAACGTAACGCCCCTTTAACGCTAGATCGCCTTTCCATGAGTCACACCCTGCCCGATAGATTTCAGCCAACAGCTCAAATCCAAGGGCATCGCAATAAAATTGCCTTACTGCGCTTGGTAGTCAGAGGCAATAATAGCAATATGGTGAATGGCCGTTAACGCTAACATGCGCACTACTTGTTGTAGCAAGGTCATTACAGAAATAGCCGCATAACAGCAAAAAGTCCGCCTCCTTGCAGAAAGCGGAATTTATTCAGCGCGATAACTCTGGTATCAGCAGTAACCGTAGTTCATTAAACGGTGGTAACGGAGATCGAGCAGCGCCTCTTTATCTAATTCATCCAGCTCACGCAAGTCTGACAGCAGTTGTGCTTTCAGCGACACCGCCATGGTTTCCACATCACGATGCGCAGAACCGAACGGCTCAGGAATGATAGTATCAATCAGATTCAGCTCTTTGAGACGCGGGGCGATGATTCCCATCACTTCCGCCGCCAACGATGCTTTATCGGCACTTTTCCACAGGATAGAGGCACAGCCTTCTGGTGAAATCACAGAATAGGTGCTGTATTGCAGCATGTTGACCTTGTCACCCACACCAATCGCCAATGCACCACCGGACCCCCCCTCGCCAATCACCGTACAGATAATCGGTACGCTCAGACCGGACATCTCACGCAGGTTGCGCGCAATGGCTTCCGACTGGCCACGCTCTTCAGCACCAACGCCTGGGTACGCGCCCGGCGTGTCGATAAAGGTGATAATTGGCAAGTTAAAACGCTCTGCCATCTCCATTAGGCGAAGCGCCTTACGGTAGCCTTCAGGTGCAGGCATACCGAAATTGCGGCTAATTTTCTCTTTGGTTTCGCGCCCTTTCTGATGACCAATGATCATCACCGGACGCCCATCCAAACGCGCAATGCCGCCTACAATCGCTTTGTCATCGGCATAGGTGCGATCGCCCGCCAACTCATCAAAGTCAGTGAAAATATGGCTGACATAGTCCAACGTGTAGGGACGCTTCGGATGACGAGCCAATTGCGCAATCTGCCAGGCATCTAGATCAGCAAAAATCTTGCGCGTCAGTTCAACACTTTTTTCTCGCAGCCGCTGGATCTCTTCGTCCAGATTAATATCCAATTTTTCATCTTGACGTCTGAGTGAGGTCAGCGAGTTAATTTTCGCTTCCAACTCTGCAATCGGCTGCTCAAAATCAATAAAATTTATACTCATAGTATTCCTGTTTTAGTCAAATTCCAGTTCTACCTGGGTGTTCCCCAGCAGTGTGCGCAGGTCATTAAGCAGCACATCGGTTGGCGTTACACGCCATGCCGCGCCAAAACGTAACCGGGCGCAGGCATCCTCTCGCTGATAGTAAAGGTGTACTGGGATCGTCCCCAATCGATGAGGTTCCAACGATTGGCGGAGACGGTTTAATAGCTGGTCATCAATTTGACTATCAGTTAGTGAGATAGCAAGCCCTCGCGCATATTTTTCACGCGCTTCACTGATATCCATGACCTCTCGGGCCATCATTTTAAAACCCCCGCTAAAGTCATCAAAGCTGACCTGTCCATTGACGATCAGAATTCGATCTTTTTCAAACAGATGCTGATACTTATCCAACACTTCAGTAAACAACATTACTTCCAAACGGCCGGAACGATCGTCAAGTGTACACACGCCAATGCGATTACCTCGCTTGGTGACCATTACGCGGGCAGCCAGCACCAGTCCGACCGCTGTTGTTACTTTGCCCCGATCCGTCGGGTGCATGTCCTTCAAACGCAAGCCGGCAGCATAGCGTTCAATTTCCTTGAGATACTGCGTGATCGGATGGCCAGTCAGATACAGCCCTAACGTTTCCCGCTCACCGTCCAACACAATCTGCTCCGGCCAAGGAGCTACTGTGCTGTAGGACTGTTCTACCTGCTCCGGTGCTTCCGCTAGAACACCAAACATATCTGCCTGACCAATAGCTTCGGCCTTTGCATGCTGATCGGCGGCCTTCAACGCATCGTTGAGCGAATTCATCAACGCCGCGCGATGCGGCCCCAGCCGGTCAAACGCACCAGACATGATCAGCTTTTCCAGCACGCGGCGATTCAATTTCTTAATATCAGTACGGGCACAGAGATCGAATAGCTCGCGGAAATATCCACCCTGATTCCGCGCGTCGATGATAGCTTTTATCGGCCCTTCACCGACGCCCTTGATCGCGCCAATACCATAAACAATTTCCCCTTCAGTATTAACGTGAAAATGGTACAGCCCGCTGTTCATATCCGGCGGCAGGATTTTTAGCCCCATACGCCAGCACTCATCCACCAGCCCCACTACTTTATCCGTGTTATCCATATCCGCCGTCATCACAGCGGCCATGAATTCGGCAGGATAATGCGCCTTGAGCCACAGTGTTTGGTACGACACCAGTGCGTAAGCAGCTGAGTGCGATTTGTTAAACCCATACCCGGAAAATTTTTCCACCAGATCGAAGATCTTCATCGACAATTCGCCGTCGACGCCCATCTTCTTCGCGCCGTCTTCAAATACGGAGCGCTGCTTAGCCATTTCTTCGGGTTTTTTCTTACCCATAGCACGTCGCAACATATCCGCGCCGCCCAGCGTATAGCCGGAAAGCACCTGGGCTATCTGCATCACCTGTTCCTGATACAGGATAATACCATAGGTCGGCTCCAGCACCGGTTTCAGCGATTCATGCTGCCACTGTATATCAGGATAGGAAATTTCTTCACGTCCGTGCTTACGGTCGATAAAGTTATCCACCATCCCTGACTGCAAAGGCCCAGGACGGAACAACGCCACCAGAGCGATCATGTCTTCAAAGCAGTCCGGCTTCAAACGTTTGATCAGGTCTTTCATGCCGCGCGATTCAAGCTGGAACACCGCCGTGGTTTCCGAACGTTGCAGCATGTCGAAACTTTTTTTATCGTCGAGCGGGATGGCCGCGATATTAATCGGCTCCAGCCCCTGCCTGGCACGACGGGCGTTAATCATCTCCAGCGCCCAGTCGATAATAGTCAGCGTACGCAGCCCTAGAAAGTCAAACTTCACCAACCCGGCATATTCCACGTCGTTCTTGTCGAACTGGGTAACCGGATAATTCCCTTCCGAATCGCAATAGAGAGGTGCGAAATCAGTGATTTTGGTCGGCGATATTACCACCCCACCGGCGTGTTTACCCGCGTTGCGCGTCACCCCTTCCAGTTTGCGCGCCATATCGATAAGCGCTTTGACTTCTTCGTCGGCGTTATAAATTTCCTGTAGCTGCGGTTCAGCAGCAAAGGCTTTTTCCAGTGTCATGCCCGGATCTGGTGGAACCAGCTTGGAGATGCGATCGACAAACCCATAAGGGTATCCGAGCACGCGACCTACGTCGCGAATAACCGCTTTGGCCGCCATGGTTCCAAAGGTGATGATCTGCGATACCGCATCGCGCCCGTACATCTCAGCAACGTGATCGATAACCCGGTCACGTTTTTCCATACAGAAGTCAACGTCGAAGTCAGGCATCGATACACGTTCCGGGTTAAGGAAACGTTCGAACAGCAAGTCAAATTCAAGCGGATCGAGATCGGTGATTTTCAGTGAGTAAGCCACCAGCGAGCCGGCACCAGAACCACGCCCCGGACCTACTCGAACATCGTTATCTTTTGACCACTGGATAAACTCCATCACGATCAGGAAGTAGCCAGGGAATCCCATCTGGTTGATAACGTTGAGTTCTATTTTCAAACGCTCATCATATTCCGGGCGACGCTGCTTACGCACCTCTTCGTTAGGGAATAGGAACGCGAGACGCTCTTCCAGCCCTTCACGAGCCTGTTTAATCAGAAAATCTTCTGTGGACATATCACCGGTCGGAAATTGGGGCAGGAAACACTCCCCAAGACGGATGGTGACATTACAGCGTTTGGCTATCTCGACGCTGTTCGCCAGCGCTTCCCGGATGTCGGCAAACAGCTCACACATCTCGTCTTCACTGCGCATATATTGCTGCGCGCTGTAGTTACGCGGACGCTTTGCATCATCGAGCATATAGCCATCGTGGATAGCAACGCGAATCTCATGAGCATCGAACTCATCAGCGTTGATAAATCGGACATCGTTGGTTGCCACCACCGGCAGATGGTATTTCATGGCCAATTCAATTGCCGCGTGAAGATAGCTCTCTTCATCCGAGCGACCGGTGCGAATCAGTTCTAGATAATAGCGGCCAGGAAAGTGCTCTTGATAAAAGGCTAGGCTTTGCTCGACCAACGCCTGATTGCCGCGCAGGATAAATTTGCCGACGTCGCCCTGCCTAGCACCTGAAATCAGCAGTAAACCTTTACCGTGTTCGACCAACCAGTCGCGTTCGATGGTAGGGCCTTCGGCACCATAGCCGCGCTGATAAGCATCAGAGATCAGCAAGGTGAGGTTTTGATACCCCTCATTGTCCATGGCGAGCAGAGTGAGCTGTGCAAGTTCATCGCCCAACACATCGCTGCTTACCAGAACATCCGCACCGACAATGGGTTTAACGCCCGCACCGTATGCACCACTGTAAAATTTCACTAACCCGCACAGGTTGGTGAAATCCGTGAGCGCCAGGGCTGGCATGCCTAGCGCAGCTGCCTTTTTTACCAGCGACCCGACTTTTGCCAACCCATCGATCATCGAATAGTCACTGTGCACACGCAGATGGATAAAACGTGGTTCGGCCATATCCAGATCCTAGACATTGTCGAAAACAGCCCCGCGTTACGAGCAGGGCATCGATATTACCTGATTACGCGCGATTGGCAGGCTATGCCAACCCCAATACGCGTTTTACGGGAGCGAAACTGCGCCGATGGCACTCAGTAGCACCTAACAGAGCGAGTTTTTCAAGGTGATAAGCGTCGGGTAACCCTTGTGCTGCGCAAAGCCATATTTAGAGAAACGGACATCCAATTCGTCCATTTTCTAGTCTCGCGTCACTTTGGCGAGAATCGATGCGGCACCGATCTCGGCAATAAGACTGTCGCTCTTCACCACCGCCAATGCAGCAATGGGCAATAGTGGGCAGCGATTGCCATCTATCTATCAGCACATAATCGGGTGCCAGATGTGCAACCCATGCTACGGCACACTGCATCACCTGCATCGTGACATGCAGGATATTCAATTGGTCAAGCTCTTCCAGCTCGGCATGTCCTAAACTCCATGACAGCGCTTTGTCTTTGATCTCATCATAAAATGCCAGACGGCGTTTCACTGAGCTGTTTTGAATTAGCCAATCCAGCGATTAGACGCTGCGGATCGAGAATCACCGAAGAGGTGACAACCGCCCTCACCAACGGGCCGCCCCCATTTCATCTACACCAGCTATGCATGTTGCATCCGGATAGACAAAACATCATACATGGTTCACTTTACCTCGGGCCAATTCTATTACAGCCTGTGCCGCCTGCGTATCCGCATCACAACGAATCTGTTGATGCAGCGCTAAAAAGGTCTCGTGCAACTGTTTCACGTCTTCCCCGCCTTCCAGCCAGGGAAGCACCGCCGCCGCCAGCTTGTCTGGCGTGCACTTTTCTTGCAGCAACTCTTTTACCAATTCGCGCTCTGCCAACAAATTCGGTAACGACACCCAGGGTGTTTTTACCAAGCGCTTTGCCAGCCAAAACGTAAAGGGCTTCATGCGGTAGCCCACGACCATCGGGCATTTTGCCAGCATGCACTCCAACGCTGCGGTGCCAGACGCCAGCAGCGCAGCATCGCTGGCGATCATTGCTTCACGCGCCTGACCATCCAATAAATGCACGTCTAGCTCGGGAGCCGTTTCTTGCTTGATGCGTTCAAATTGTTCACGCCGCCTAGCATTCACCAACGGCACCAACACGGTTAAATCAGGATAGCACTGGCGTAATAGCTGTGCGCTGCGTAAAAAATCAGCGCTCAACATCTCCACCTCAGCCCCGCGACTGCCCGGCAGCAGTGCCAAACAATGGCGCTCAGGCGCGATGCCTAAATGTGCGCAGGCCGCGAGTTTATCCGGTTGTAACGGCATGGCATCGGCCATGGTGTGGCCGATAAAGCGGCAAGGCACGCTGAATTTGTCGTAAAACGCTTTTTCAAAAGGAAGAAACACCAATACCAGATCGGTGGAACGCCCAATTTTGAAAACGCGTTTCTGGCGCCAGGCCCACACGGATGGGCTGACGTAATGAATGGTACGGATACCCCGTGCTTTGAGACGGCCTTCGAGCGTGATATTAAAATCGGGCGCATCAATGCCAACAAATACGTCTGGCGCAAGCTTGGTGAAACGTTGAGTAAGATCACGGCGGATCGACAGCAAGCTCGGCAAACGTCCTAACACCTCGACGATCCCCATCACTGAGAGCTCTTCCATCTCATACCAGATTTCACATCCAGCTTCCTGCATGCGTGGCCCAGCTACGCCGACAATGCGAGCGTCAGGCATCTGGCTTTTCAGCGCTCGGATCAGGCCCGCAGCAAGAATGTCGCCTGCTGTTTCTCCGGCGACGATACCAATTACAAGGGGACGCGTTGACATGAATCACCGGATAATGCCGCGGGTAGAACGGGCAAAGAAATTGATAAATGCTTTAACCGTAGGATGATCTTTCGCCAGCGCTTCGATTTCTGGCCTCACCTCTTCCAACGTTCTCCCACTGCGGTACAACAGCTTGTAGGCGTTACGAATCGCCTTCTGGGTCTCTTTTTCAAACCCGCGGCGTTTCAGCCCTTCAATGTTGAGGCCAAACGGCACCGCATGATTACCTTGAGCAATGACGTATGGTGGCACATCTTTCGCCACACCGGAACAGCCGCCGACCATAACATGTGCACCGATGACACAGAACTGGTGCACCGCTGTCATTCCACCGATGATAGCAAAATCATCGACTTCTACGTGTCCACCCAGCGTGGCATTGTTCGCCAGAATGCAGCGGTTACCAATGACGCAGTCATGGGCGATATGTGTGTTGATCATCAACAGATTATCACTGCCAACTTTACTCAATCCACCACCTTGTTCCGTACCACGATGAATCGTGACACTTTCACGAATACGGTTACGATCGCCGATCTCTACGCGAGTAGGTTCATCCGCGTATTTCAGATCCTGATTTACCTCACCAATGGAGGAAAATTGGTAGATCTGATTATCACAGCCGATTTTAGTGATCCCATTTACCACAACATGGGATTTTAATATCGTGCCTTCGCCGATCTCAACGTGAGAACCGACATAGCAGAACGGGCCAATATGTACACGTGCACCAATAATGGCACCGTCTTCAACAATGGCGCTGGGATGAATAAAGGCGGTTTGATCAATCACGTTATCAGGCCTCCCGACGACGAGCACACATCATAGACGCTTCACAAGCCACTTCGCCATCCACTTTGGAGACGCCTTTGAAACGTGCAACACCGCGGCGCTCTTTAATGAATTCAACTTCAAGAATCATCTGATCCCCTGGCTGCACCGGACGTTTGAAACGCGCTTCGTCCACAGCTGCGAAGTAGTAAAGTTCACCCGGTTCCAGTTTACCCACGCTTTTAAATGCCAGAATGCCCGTGGCCTGAGCCATGGCTTCCAGAATTAGAACGCCGGGGAAAATTGGCTTACCGGGAAAATGTCCCTGAAAGAAGGGCTCGTTAAAAGAGACATTTTTCACCGCACGCAGAAATTTCCCTTCTTCGAAATCCAATACGCGGTCCACCAGCAAAAAAGGGAAGCTGTGCGGTAGTAATTCTAAAATCTCTTCAATATGCAGAGTATGAGTGTTAGTAGTCAAAATATTCTTCCTGTCCGTAAAACTGATGCCATCAACAACACGGCCTGCGAGATCCTAAAAGGAGGATCATCTGGCAGGCCGCAAACAAGGATTTTACGCCGGCCTAAGCAGGATCCATAACAACCAACGCGTATAAACTCGTCTCCACCAAGCCGCCGCCACTGCTTTGGCGAGACTAGCACAGAGATCAATCCTGATTGACTTTACGCTCAACGGCTTTCAGCCGTTTGCTCATATCATTAATACTCATCACCAGAGCTGCGGTTTTACGCCACATTTTGTTTGGCTGTAACGGAATTCCCGATGAGTACACGCCGGGTTCAGTGATAGGTCTCATGACCATCCCCATGCCGGTAACTGTGACCTTATCGCAAATTTCCATATGGCCATTGATCACACTGGCACCGCCAATCATGCAGTAACGGCCAATTTTCAGGCTGCCAGCCATGATAACGCCGCCAGCGACTGCTGTATTTTCGCCAATCACGACGTTGTGTGCAATCTGGCATTGGTTATCAATGATAACACCGTCACCAATAATGGTGTCGTCCAGCGCACCGCGGTCAATGGTAGTATTAGCACCAATCTCAACACGATCGCCGATGCGTACCGTTCCTAACTGTGGGATCTTGACCCAATTGCCATGCTCGTTGGCATAGCCAAAACCATCGGAACCAATCACAGCACCAGATTGAACCAAACATTGCGCCCCTAACTCAACTCTATGATAAACTGTCACATTGGCCCACAGACGAGAACCTGTGCCAATCCTGGAGTGTTTCCCGATAAAACAACCAGCACCGATCACCACACCATTACCTAACTCTACGCCTGACTCGATAACTGCATTCGCACCGATGGCAATATTGCGCCCCAGAAGGACATCATCAGCAATCACCGCACTGGGTGCTATATCCTGCGCAGGTTGCGGCGTAGTATCCATCAATTGCGACATACGCGCATAAGTCAGATACGGGTTTTTCACCACCAACGCGGCTGCCTTGCAGTACGGCAGATCAGCTTCTGTCACCACCACGGCTGATGCCTGTGTCGTGCTCAGTTGCTCACGGTAGCGGCTGTCTGAAAGAAAGGTGATTTGTCCAGAACGTACCGAATGCATAGAAGCAACACCGGTGATAACGATATTGCCATCACCGTGTAATTGCGCATCCAACTGTGCTGCCAAGGCGTCCAGTCGAATTGAAACCATGAGTTATTTAACCTGTTTCAGTACATTAGCCGTGATGTCTTTCGCGTTACCGACATAGGCAACTGCGTTGGCATCAATCACGATATCGTAGCCATCTTTGCTGGCAACGCTTTTGATGGCATCTTGAATACAGCTCAGGATCTTGTTACGTTCTTCCATCTGACGACGGCGATTGTCTTGTTCAAACGCCTGTGCCTTGTTGGAGAACTGCTCACGCTGTGCTATCAGATCGTTTTCAGATTTGCTGCGATCGCTGGTTTTCATGGTAGAACCATCACGCTGCAATTTTTGCATTTTGGTTTTCAGAGCGCTTTCCATCTTTTGCAATTCAGAAGCACGGCCTTTAAACTCGTTTTCCAACTGTTTAGCAACGGTTTCACGCTGCGGCAACTGCTGGAAAATGCTGGCGACGTTGACAACGGCAATCTTGTCGGTAGCTTGAACGCTGGCAGACGCAGCCAGAGCTAAACCGAGATCTGCGGCACACAACCACTTTTTCACATTATTACTCCTCAACCCGATCTTTTTTATCACACATTAACGTGTACAAAGCTCCAGGTCAGCGCACGCGGCGCATTACCAGAGCTCTATACTCTTCATTTAGAGACGACGTGTTTGTCGTGATACTACCACGTTTTACCAATGTTAAACTGGAACTGTTCCGATTTGTCTCCGTCAATTTTCTTGACCGGCTGGGCATAGGAGAACACCAACGGCCCAAGCGGTGACATCCACTGCACGGCAAGGCCTGTGGACACGCGAATATTGCCCGGTTCGCTGTAGTCAGGCACACCTGCAGCCAGGGTTTTGTCCGTATTCTTCCAGTTAGTATCCCAAACCGTACCTGCATCCACAAACAACGAGGTGCGCAGCGAACTGGCATACTTATCGCTAGCAAATGGGGTGGGCAGAATCAGTTCCGCACTGGCAACTGCCATAGCGTTACCGCCAACAGCATCATCCGAATTATCTACACGGCAAGCCGAGTAACTGTTTGGCAACGGATTTTCACACCGGTAGTAAGCCGCTTTAGGACCAATGGTATTTGACTGGAAGCCACGTACCGTGCTGGAACCACCGGCATAGAAGTTATCGTAGAATGGCACATCTTTGCTGCCAATACCGTCCGCATAACCGGCACGTGCACGGCCCATCAATACCCAGTGGTGGTTTTCACTCAACGGATAGTAGGTCGCTGAATCAAAGGTCACCTTATAATATTCGTTGTCCGAACCCGGCACCGTCACTTTAGCGTTGAAGCTGGCACGGCTCCCTTCCGTCGGGAAGAAGCCACGGTCCAGACTATTGTAGACCCTTCCGGCGCTGAGGAAGAAATCGTTGGCGTTAAAATCGGCGCTGGAGTGATTACCCGATTCTACAACCGGCGGGTTAACACCCACCGAATTAAGATAACGCCACATCGCCACCTGCGGTGACATATCTGATACATCGTTACGCACGTAGTCCAGACCCAGACGCAATAAGTTGTTCTCGTTGATCGGGAAACCTAACGTTGTGCCTACGCCATAGCTGCGGTTGGTATAGTCAGAAAGTGCAGCATCGTAGGCTTTAAAGTCGTTATAGAAAATACGACCGCCGAGACTGACACCGTCTACCGTAAAGTAAGGGTTGGTCATCGATAGCTCGAGATAGGTCTGGTAGCTGTTTTTGGTCCCGCTGATGCCCACAGAGTTACCAGTACCCAACCAATTGTCTTGATGAACCCCAGCCTGGAAGCTGATACCACTCTCCGTACCGAAGCCGACGCCGAAGTTCAACGTACCGGTGTTACGCTCTTTCACTTTGTAGGTGACGTCTACTTGATCGGAGGTGCCCGGCACACGCTGAGTTTCTACGTCAACGCTTTCAAAGTAGCCGAGACGGTTGAGGCGCTCTTTACCCTGCTCAACCAAATCGTTACTCAAGCATGCCCCTTCCATCTGGCGCATTTCACGACGCAGCACAGAATCTTTGGAGGTATCATTACCTTCGAAGCGCACTCGGCGCACCGAGAAGCGGTTACCGGCATCAATGTTGATGTTGATCTTGACAGATTTGTCCCCGTCGCTGATTTCAGGCTGTGTCACCATACGCGGATAAGCGTAGCCATAACGGCCCAGCAGCTTTTTAATATCCTCTTCCATGCGTGTCACTTTGGTGCCGTTATACAGCTCGCCGAGGTTCACTCTCGTCAGCCCTTCAATCTCGGCAGAATGGCCCATCAAATTACCGCGCACCGTTACCCCAGACAGCTTGTACTGATCGCCTTCCGTGATGTTGATGGTGATGTAGATACTCTTTTTGTCAGGCGTCAGATTCACCTGAGTGGAATCAATTGTGAAACGTACGTAGCCGCGATCGAGATAGAAGCTGCGCAGCGTCTCCAGATCGCCAGAGAGTTTTTGTTTCTGGTATTTACGATCGCCAATAATGTTCCACCACGGCACGTCATCGCGAAGCTGGAATTGGGCAATCAATTCATTAGAGGTGAAGGCTTTATTGCCAACGATATTGATCTGCTGGATTTGCGCGGAAACCCCTTCGGTAAACACCAGTTTTAGGTCAACACGGTTGCGTGGCAACGGTGTCACCACCGCCTTCACGGAGGCGCTGTATTTACCGACGCTGTAGTAGAAATCCTCTAGCCCCTTCTCGATAGAAGAGAGGGTCGTGCGGTCTAACGCTTCCCCGACGCGCACACTGGACGCTTCCATGTTCTCTTTCAACATCTCATCCTTGATCGCTTTATTGCCAAAGAATGTAATGCTGGCGATAGTAGGCCGTTCCTTCACCTTCACAATCAATGTTTCACCGTCACGCAGTACCCGGACATCCTCGAAGTGTCCGGTCGCGAACAGAGCACGAATGGTATTCCCGATATCGTCATCACTGACAGTATCACCCACACGGACAGGCATGCTGAGTAGTGCCGCACCGACAGCAACACGCTGCAAGCCCTCGAAATGAATATCCTTCACTACGAATACGTCTGCACCGTATACAGTGGCGCTGCTGAAAAGCAGCGACGCTATGAACAACTTTTTCATCGCCATCGTTGTTATGCGTTTTCCTAACCTTACTTCCCGCCTAAAGACGAGAGAAATCATTAAAAAGTGCGAGCCCCATTAACAGCATCAACATCACCGTGCCGATACGATAACAAAAGCCTTGCACACGTTCAGAAACCGGCCTACCTTTCAGTTTTTCAACCAGCAGAAAGAGCAGGTATCCACCATCCAAAACCGGTAGCGGGAACAAATTGATAATGCCAAGATTTACACTGATCAACGCCAAAAATATCAAGTAGTAAATCAGCCCATAGTCGGCCGACATGCCAGCTCCCTGAGCAATAGAGATTGGCCCACTCAGATTATTGAGCTTAACATCGCCTGTTATCAGTTTTCCCAGCATACTGACGATTAACCGCATCAGTTGCCAAGTTTTATCCGCAGCTTGATAAATCGCACTGAACGGCCCGTATTGCCGCACCGTCCGGTACTCTTCGGGCATCGGAATGACTTTTGGAACCACCCCAGCAAACCCTTCTACCCTTGCACCGGTCGTTTTGCTGTCCGGCGTTAAGATTAGAGATAGAGAGCGGGTCTCACCGTTTCGTTCAATGTCCAGCACAATATCTACATCCGGTTTGTCACGCACCGTACTGGCAAACTGCGCCCAGTGCGTCAGCGGTTGCCCATCGACTTTAACGATCCTGTCCCCGACTTGCAAACCGGCTTTTTGCGCTGCCGAGCCATCTTGTACCTGCGTCAGCACTGCATCGATTTGAGGCATACGCGGCAACATGCCCAATGAGGCGGCGGGATCCTGGCTTTCAGGGTTGAACTGCCAGTTACGCAAATCCAGCGTCTTACGCACCACGGACGAAGAACCAAGCGGCGCAACGTCAAGCGTTAGCTCCTTATCACCAATCTTGCTGATCAGTGTTAAACGCACAGTGTCCCAGTCAGGCGTTTCGATACCATCGACTGCTTTTAGTTCCATCCCCGGCGATATTTGCACCATAGCAGCAATGGAGTTGGGCACTATTTCGCCAACCACGGGCCGTACACCTGACACACCAATAATAAACACCAGCCAATAGGTGGCAATCGCAAACAGAAAATTGGCAATTGGACCTGCACTCACGATGGCAGCACGTTGCCACACAGTTTTACGGTTAAAAGAGAGATGATGCTGTTCCGACGAGACAGTATCCACACGCTCGTCGAGCATTTTGACATAGCCACCCAGTGGAATTAAAGCAATGACAAACTCAGTTCCCATCCGATCGCGCCAACGCCATAACGCCTTGCCAAATCCAACAGAAAAACGCTCAACCTTAACCCCACAGCGACTAGCAACCCAGAAGTGGCCAAATTCATGCACCGTAATCAATACGCCCAGTGCAACGACAAATGCAGCCAAACTCAAAAGGACATTCATCATCTGTCAGGTTACCCTAAACCGTTTTAAACACTAAAAATATCAGGCAGGCAAACACTGGGATCGCCGCCGTTAGGCTATCGATGCGATCAAGTACGCCGCCATGACCTGGAATCAGGTTGCTGCTGTCTTTAATACCAGCTTCCCGTTTAAACATGCTTTCTGTCAAGTCGCCCAGCACAGATGCCAGCGCCGCAATCACCGAACAGACAAGCAGTGTAAGTGTAAATGGCGAAACGCCCAAAGGCGCATAAACACTAAATAGCAGAGATATAATCGCGGAGGTGGCTAACCCACCGACAAAGCCCTCACAGGTTTTCTCCGGAGATACTTTGGGCGCCAGTTTATACTTGCCAAACAGTTTACCAAACATGTACGCGCCACTGTCTGCGCCCCACACCAGCAACATCACGTAGAGTAACCACCAGGCACCGAAGAAGGGATCGCTATCATAATGATGCTGGCGTAACGCCACCATCCCCCAGAAGAAAGGCACGATGGTCAATACGCCAAACAGCAGGCGCAGCACTTTGGAACCGCGCCAAAATCCCGCAGAACCGGGGTACGAGAGCACCAACAGCAGTGCGGCACACCACCACACCAGTGATACCCATAGCGAAACACGAATAGGCAGCAGATGAATCGAATAGTGATAGTTGGGAAATGATAGCGTCATCAACGCCAACAGTACGCAACACATAAAGGCAAGAGAAAAACGCTGGGCAGAAGAGCCTAATCCGGCGAATTTCCCCCACTCCCAGGCGGCCAGCATGCAAACGCCGAGCGTTACTAGTGCAAATCCCTTCGGTGGCAACAGAAACAATGCCGCAATAAGAAATGGGATTAAAATCAAGGCAGTTATCAATCGATACTTCAGCACACCTTCCCCCTATGATGCGTCAACATCGGAAGGTATAGTTCCACCGAAACGTCGCTCGCGTTGCGCAAATGCATTCATCGCACCTTCAAAATCGTGTTCATCGAAATCAGGCCAAAGGACATTGGTAAAGTAAAGTTCAGCATAAGCAATCTGCCACAGCAAAAAATTACTGATGCGGTGTTCTCCCCCCGTCCTGATGACCAAATCGACCGGCGTTTGATCGCTCAAACACAGGGCGTGGGATAAGGTATCTTCGTCGATCGTATCTGGGCGTAGCGTGCCTTCCAGCAACTGCTCAGCCAATTGTCTAACACCCTGAATAATATCCCAACGTCCGCCATAATTCGCGGCAATATTCAGTATTAACCCTGGATTATTTTTTGTCAGTGCTTCAGAGCGGCTAATGCGCTCTTGTAGACGCGGGCTGAAACGGCTGATATCACCGATAATATGCAACTGAACGCCGTGTTTATGCAGGCTTTTAACCTCGCTGTCCAGCGCTCTAACAAACAGTTCCATCAACGCTTTCACTTCTTGCGCCGGCCTGTTCCAGTTTTCGCTACTAAAAGCATATAAGGTCAAGGCATCGAGCCGATGGCTTACCGCAAAGCTCACCGCACGGCGCACCGCCTTCACACCAGATTGATGGCCAAAAACGCGCAACTTGCCACGATTTTTCGCCCAACGACCATTACCATCCATGATGATTGCGACATGCCTTGGCCCGCTTTCAGGTGGCGTAATGGGTGTTTGTTGATTATCAGACGGCATAACGCGAACTTAATTTCCTCAAGTAAGAAAACAATCCATCCCTAACATCAGACCCGTTAACACAAAAAAGCCGTGAACGAGCACGGCTGTACGTCCTTTCGCCAGCGTTTTCGCACTGATCTCAACGCGAATGGCGCGTACTATATCACCTTGCGATCCCGTATGAACAAATTGTGCCGCGATGATCGCGTCCGAAAGCACACATTGTCAGTGAAAACCGCATAACGCCTCCCAGGCTTTCTTGCGAGCCCAGCGGTCAATTGTCAATACATCGTCAACGGACTCTGGCTCAGCGCAGGAAAGTTGCTCCATCACGCGCTGATTCAACGACGCAATATCGGTAAAGCGAATCTTACCGTGTAAAAAGGCGTCGACGGCAATTTCATTAGCCCCATTCAGCGCGGTAGTTGCCGCCTGGCCCTGATTGCACGCGGCAATCGCTAATTGCAAGCAGGGATAACGCGTCATGTCCGGCTCGCTGAACGTGAGCGGGCTAAGACGCATAAAATCCAGTGGCGCTACGTTAGACACCACGCGCTGCGGATAGGCCATGGCGTGCGCGATCGGTGCGCGCATATCCGGTGTGCCAAGTTGTGCCAAAACGCTACCATCCCGATAGCGCACCATGGAGTGAATAACAGACTGCGGATGGATAATCACTTCCATATGCGCCGCTGACGCATTAAACAACCAACGCGCCTCGATGTACTCCAGCCCCTTGTTCATCATGGTGGCGGAGTCCACGGAAATCTTGCGGCCCATTGACCAATTGGGGTGAGCACATACCTGATCAGGCGTCATCACCGCCAATGCGGATAGCGGTGTTTCTCTAAATGGGCCACCCGAAGCGGTCAGAACAATACGTTCCACCCCATGCTCCGTTAATGAAGCATAACCCAATTGGTGTTGAATGTGCTCAGGTAAACTCTGAAAAATGGCATTGTGTTCACTGTCTATTGGTAGCAGTTGCGCACCATATCGTGCAACAGCGTTCATAAACAGTTGGCCACAAGTGACCAAAGATTCTTTATTCGCCAACAATACTTGTTTACCAGCCTTGATGGCCGCGAGCGTTGGCAATAATCCTACGGCCCCCACAATTGCCGCCATCACTTGATCGACCTCATCGAGCACGGCTAACTCACATGCAGCCAGCTCACCAGCCAGCACTTCGGTACGGCAGCCTGCAGCTATCAGTCCTTCACGTAATAGTGTCGCAGCCTGGGGATCGGACATTGAGGCATAGGCAGGTTGGAATTGCTGGCATTGCGCCAGCATCACATCAACGTTTCGCCCAGCGGCCAGGGCAGTAACGGCGAATTTGTCCGGATTGGCTTTCACTACCGCCAGCGTACTAACGCCAATCGAACCGGTTGAACCGAGGATCGTCAGTTGCTTCATGAAATTGCTCTAAAAAAAATAAAGCGTCGCCAGTGGGTGAACTGGCTGGCGCTTTTATTTTGGAAGCCAATTAAAATTCCATCAACTCATTTTCTTTTTCTGCCAGCGCTACATCAACTTTCTTGATATAAGCGTCAGTCAGTTTTTGAACCTCATCCTGAGCGCGGCGTTCTTCATCTTCACTGATCGCTTTATCTTTCAGAAGCGCTTTCAGCTTGTCGTTCGCATTACGACGCACGTTACGCACGGAGATACGCCCTTGTTCTGCTTCACCACGCACCACTTTGGTCAAATCTTTGCGGCGCTCTTCCGTCAACGAAGGTAATGGGACGCGGATTACCGCGCCCGAAGAGGACGGGTTTAACCCCAGATCGGAGGCCATGATCGCTTTTTCAACGGCCGGGCCCAAGGTGCGGTCAAACACCGTGATCGACAGAGTACGCGTATCTTCAACCACAATGTTTGCCACCCGGCGCAGCGGCATAGCAGAACCGTAATATTCTACCTGGATGCCATCCAGCAGGCTCGGTGAAGCGCGGCCAGTACGAACTCTGCTAATTTGGTGCTTAAACGCTTCTACACATTTTCCCATGCGTGTATCAGCATCTTTTCTGATGTCGTTAATCACGTTACGGACCCTTGAATACTGGTTGCCGGACAGGTTTATTTCCCTGCGATTTATCATGAAACTAACGCGCATGATAAAAGCAGACAGGGATGCATACAACAAACCCGGTAAATCATTTATGCTTGCGCCGCGGAATGCCGACGCAGCGCGTTATTTATTGGTATTACGAAAATAAAGCAGTACCACTAAGATCAGGATAATACCTTATTTTTCAAGTACACCCGTTATTATTTAGTGATCAAGGTGCCTTCTTTTTCACCCATGACCACGCGGCGCAATGCTCCGGGTTTGTTCATATTGAAAACGCGGATCGGTAAATTGTGATCGCGAGCCAGCGTAAAGGCTGCCAAATCCATCACTTTTAGTTCCCGTTCGAGAACATCCTGATAGGTTAGCGCTTCATGAAGCGTCGCAGTGGAGTCTTTAACCGGATCTGCCGAAAAAACGCCATCCACTTTGGTGGCTTTCAGCACCACGTCAGCTTCAATCTCGATGCCACGCAGACAAGCGGCAGAATCGGTAGTGAAGAAAGGATTGCCGGTACCAGCGGAGAAAATTACCACGCGATTGTTACGCAGCAAGCTGATAGCCTCAGCCCAGCTATAATTGTCACACACGCCGTTGAGCGGAATGGCTGACATCAATCGTGCGTTGACATAAGCGCGGTGCAGCGCATCGCGCATTGCCAAGCCGTTCATGATGGTGGCCAACATTCCCATGTGATCGCCTACCACGCGATTCATACCGGCCTGTGCCAGACCGGCACCGCGGAACAGGTTACCACCACCGATAACGACGCCGACCTGAATACCAAGTTCAACCAGTTCTTTCATTTCCTGAGCCATGCAGTCCAGAATGCTCGCATCGATACCAAAACCTTCAGCTCCTTGTAATGCTTCGCCACTCAGCTTAAGCAGGATACGTTGATATACGGGTTTTGCATTGGTTGCCATGGTGTTATTGCCCTAACGGGCTATCATCATAATGGGAATATGATTACTATCACGCCTTAGTGCTTCATACACGCGCGTCATTAAACCGACGCATAAATGCGCAGTGGTAGAAAACGTGTTGAAAATGTTGGCTGAATATACCAACTTCATGTCACTTTCCCATGGGTACGCCCTGTGGTAGTCCACGTGGATAGTGTGCGCGTCAGTTTACTCGGAAATGCGCCGAGTGAACCTCACCAACGTCGCTGGCGGCTCCTTTTTGCATCTTAAGACTGCTTGCTCATCGCGGCGACTTCAGCAGCAAAGTCAACTTTCGCTTTCTCAATGCCTTCACCCACTTCGAAACGGATGAAGCTGATAACGTCAGCTTTGTGCTCTTTCAGCAGATCGCCAACGGTTTTTTTGGGATCCATCACGAAGTGTTGACCGGTTAGAGAGATTTCGCCGGTGAATTTACGCATACGGCCTTCGACCATTTTTTCTGCGATTTCACGCGGTTTGCCAGATTGCATTGCAATGTCCAACTGGATCTGGTGCTCACGTGCAACCACATCTGCCGGAACGTCTTCAGCTTTCACGTACTCAGGTTTGCTGGCAGCAATGTGCATAGTAATGTGCTTAACCAGTTCTTCATTAGCACCGGTAGTGGAAACCAGTACGCCAATGCGTGCACCGTGCAGGTATGCACCCAGCACGTCACCTTCCTGAATAGCAATACGACGAATATTGATGTTTTCACCAATTTTCGCGACCAGCTTAGTACGCTGCTCTTCGAATTTTGCTTTCAGAACGTCAACGTCAGTGACGCGTTCGTTCAGCGCAGCCATTGCAACTTCTTCACCAAAAGCTTTGAAGCCAGCATCTTTAGCAACGAAGTCAGTTTCGCAGTTCAGCTCAACGATAACTCCGTATTTGCCGTCAGCCGAGATCTTGGTCAGAATCACACCCTCAGCAGCAACACGGCCTGCTTTTTTCGCAGCTTTAGTCTGGCCAGACTTACGCATGTTATCGATAGCAAGTTCGATATCACCATTAGCTTCGAGCAGCGCTTTCTTGCATTCCATCATGCCAGCGTCAGTACGCTCGCGCAGTTCTTTTACCATGGCAGCGGTAATTTCAGCCATTATCTTTTCCTCTGTTATCTCGTGGAAGATAAGTAAAAGTGGGCCATTAGGGCCCCCTAACCAACATATTTAATACCTGGTTAATAAGGGCTGCTAATGGAGCCAGTCTTATTATTCAGCTTCTGGTAAGCCTTCTTCCGCTTGAACAGCCAGATCTTGAGAACGGCCTTCACGAATAGCGGTAGCAACAGCGCTCAGATACAGAGTTACTGCACGGATGGCGTCGTCGTTGCCGGGGATGATGAAGTCAACACCACCTGGATCGGAGTTGGTATCAACCACAGCAAATACCGGAATACCCAGGTTGTTTGCTTCTTTGATAGCGATGTGTTCATGGTCAGCATCAACCACAAACAGAGCATCTGGCAGGCCGTCCATATCTTTGATACCGCCCAGGCTGTTTTCCAGCTTGTCCAGTTCACGAGTACGCATCAGAGCTTCTTTTTTAGTCAACTTGTCGAAAGTACCGTCTTGAGATTGGGTTTCCAGATCTTTCAAACGCTTGATGGACTGACGAACGGTTTTCCAGTTAGTCAGCATACCGCCCAACCAGCGATGGTTCACGAAGAACTGGTCGCAGTTGTTTGCAACATCTTTTACCGCTTCGCTTGCAGCGCGTTTCGTACCAACGAACAGGATTTTGCCTTTGCGAGAAGAGATTTTGCTCAGCTCAACCAGTGCACCGTTGAACATCGGAACGGTTTTTTCAAGGTTGATGATGTGAACTTTGTTACGCGAACCAAAAATGAAAGGTTTCATTTTTGGGTTCCAGTAACGGGTTTTGTGACCGAAGTGTACGCCAGCCTTGAGCATTTCTCGCATGGAAACAGTTGCCATGATTACCTCTATAAACTGAGTATGGGGTTAAGCCTCCACATGTCCCATTACACCGACCCTTCAGCCACGTCATAACGCATTGATCTTCAAGCACCCCGGTGAACGTGTCGACATGTATGTGTTATTTGCACATATGAGTTTAGTGAATTCCGCTGAACCTGTTAGCCAGATCCAGTTAGATCACCGGCGCGGTTTATACCATAAAGTCCACACCGACACCAACTTTTGTTGCACCTTTTACCCGATTTTCTCCTGACGCACCGCCATTGAACCCAAATGGGGATTTGGCACCATCCATCAGGGCTGATAACATAATTGGTTAGTGAGTAACCTTAAATTCGTCGACTGCTTCGATACCTGCGGACAATTTTTCATGGCTATATCAATAAAAACCCCTGAAGACATCGAGAAAATGCGCGTCTCTGGCCGTCTTGCGGCGGAAGTTCTGGAAATCATCGAACCGTATGTGGTTCCTGGTGTCAGCACTGGCGAACTCGATCGTATCTGCCACGATTATATTACCAACAAACAGCAGGCTATTTCTGCCAGCCTCGGTTATCACGGCTTCCCGAAATCGGTGTGTATCTCTATCAACGAAGAGGTATGTCACGGCATTCCCAGCGATGGGTGTCTGCTGAAAGATGGTGACATCATCAATATCGACGTCACGGTCATCAAAGACGGCTTCCACGGTGATACCTCCAAGATGTTCATCGCCGGTAAAACCACCATTCTGGGCGAACATCTTTGTCGTATCACGCAGGAAAGTCTCTATCTGGCGCTGAAAATGGTCAAGCCAGGCATCCGGCTGCGTGCCCTGGGTAAAGCCATCCAGGTATTCGCGGAAAGCAATGATTTCTCCGTAGTACGTGAATATTGCGGCCACGGCATTGGTCGCGGTTTCCATGAGGAACCTCAGGTACTGCATTACGATGCCGACGACGGCGGCGTAGTGCTGCAAGCAGGCATGGCATTTACCATTGAGCCGATGCTTAACGCGGGCGATTTCCGTATCAGTACCATGAAAGACGGTTGGACGGTAAAAACCAAGGATCGCAGCTTATCGGCACAATACGAACATACTATTGTGGTAACCGAAAACGGTTGCGAAATTATGACGCTGAGGAAAGACGACACCATCCCCAACATCATTTCTCACCCCGCATATGGTGCGCCAGCCTGACGGTTATCTTTCGGCAACGGCCAGGGATAGAGATACCGTTAACAAGGGCTGGCATTTTTAATGGCGTTTACAAGGCAACACTTAAGGGCTTGTAAATTTATGAATGATAACAACGCTTCTCAATTCCGCCGATGTGTTCACCGCTGATATACAGCCCCGCCTCACCACTAACCTACAGCGATAACGAATTGGATTACTCGGCGCTCAAACTGTCCATCGAGCTTTTTCAAACGTGGTTAGGCGCTGAATTTCACGCCGGAGTAGCATCCGAGTAGCATCCGAAACGCTGATTACCGCTAGAACCTTTTTTATCGACCATCTGCTGCAACGTCTGTAGGCGTTTTACGATTTCGAATCTGCCGCACAAAAAGCGCTGGTATCCATTGGTGGATACGGGCGCGGTGAGCTTGTACTCACTGTAAGATATTGATGTGCTGGTGCTCAATGGGGTAGTCGCTCAGCGCCAATCAATCTCAACAGGTGGCGCGTTTATCACGCTACTGTAAGAATCTCAAACTTGAAGTCGGTCATAGCGTGTGCACGCTAGATGAGTGCCTGCGCAAGAAGGCAGAGCGGATATTTCCATGGCGATAAATCTTATCAAATCACGCCTGATCTGCGGAGATATCGCACTATTTCTCTCCTTAAAAAAAGATTTTAGCGAAGATTTTTGGCCTTCCTCCGCTTTTTCCCCGGCCAAAATCACCGAACAGCAAGAACAACACCAGCGCTACCACAGCACCAGCTACAATCTTGAACCGGATATAAAAAGTAGCCCCGGTGGGCTGCGAGATATTCACACCTTGCTCTGGGTTGCCCGGCGCCATTTTGGTGCCACGTCGCTCAACGAAATGGTCGGTTTCGGTTTTCTCACCAAAACCGAAGGCAAAGAGATCAATGAATGTCACAGCTTTCTGTGGTGCAATCGCTTTGCCATATACCTGATTCTGTCGCGTTATGACAACCGCCTGCTGTTTGACCGCTAGCTCAACATGGCGCAGTTGCTGAATTACCGTAGCGAGACTAATGATCCGGTTGATCACATTATGAAAGATTTTATCGCGCGACGCGTCGCGTCGGCGAGCTTAATCATATGCTGCTACAACTGTTCGATAAGGTCATTCTAGCACTGGATGCCAGTGAAAAGCCACGCGCGATAGATAAACAATTCCAACTGCGTGACAACCTGATCGATCTGCGTGATGAAACCCTGTTCATACACAAGCCGGAAGCCATTATGCGCATCTTTAGGACCATGGTGCACAACGATGAGATCACCGGTATCTATTCCACCACGCTGCGCCAATTACGCCATGCACGCTGCCATCTGACACAACCGCTGTGCGCTATTCCTGAAGCGCATCACCTTTTATGGCTATTCTGCACCATCCACATACAGTAAACCCTGTCCTGCTGCCAATGCATCGTCATAGCGTGTTGGAGGTATATACGCCACTATGGAGTAATATCCTCGGGCAGATGCAGTTCGATTTATTTCATGCCTATACTATGGATGAGCGATGAGCACACGCTGCGCGTGCTGCTCAAACTGGAAAGTTTTGCTGACGAAGAAACGCGCGCCCAACATCCACTGTGCGTGGGACTGTATCCGCGCCTGCCGCAAGCCGGAATTGCTGCTGGTTGCGGCGCTGTTTTATGAAATTGCCAAAGGACGCGGTGGCGATCACTCTGACATGGGGACGCAAGATGTCGTTGAGTTTGCCGCGCTGCACCAGCTTAATTCACGCGAAACGCAACCTGGTTGCATGGTTAGTGAGCTGCCACCTGATAATGTGTCGGTTATCGCGCAACGTCGCGACATTCAGGATCCGGCGGTTATCCAGCAACTCGCTGCTGAAGTTAAAAGCGAAAACCGCCTGCGCTACCTACCTGATCAGCCTCACGGTTGCCGATATCTGCGCGACCACAACGAAACCTCGTGGAACAGTTGGAAACAGAGCCTACTGCGCGAACTCTGTTTCTCCACCGAGAAACAGCTGAGTCGTGGGATGCAAATACACCGGATGTGCGCGATCGCATACACCATCATCGCCTTCAGGCCTTAGCTCTGCTGCGCATGGACAATATCGATGAAGAAGCGCTGCACCCTATATGGTATGGAGCCGCTGCCGCGCAGATTATTTTTGCATCATTCGCCGAATTAGCTTGCTTGGCACGCACGCCATCTGGTTGAGCATGATTTATATCAGCCGCTGGTGCTTATCAGCCAGCAGGCCAGCCAGCCGCGGCGGTACAGAAATTTTCACCTGGAGCCCAAACCGCCCTTATCTGTTTGCCGCTGTGACTGGCGAACTCGACCGTTGCAAGCTGAGCGTGCATGATACGCAAATTTTCACCAGCCGCGATGGCATATGGATACCTTTATCGTACTGGAACCCGACGGCAGCCCGGGTCGCACCAGATCGCCACGAATTTATTCGCCAGGCGCTGGTTCAGGAGCTCACACAGCGCGATTATCAACATCCTCGCCCGCGCCTCGCTTCCTCTAAATTGCGCCATTTCAGTGTGCCCACGGAAATTAGCTTCCTGCCGATACATACGGACGACGCAGCTATATGGAGTTGAGCCCACTCGATCAACCGGGCCTGCTGGCTCATCTTGGTAAAGTGTTCACCGATCTCAACGTGTCGTTACACGGTGCGCGCATTTCCACGATTGGCGAGCGGGTAGAAGACCTTTTTATCCTTGCAGACAAAGACAGACGCGCATTATCTCCGAAATCGCGCCTTATTTTGCAACAACGCTTGACAGAAGTCCTCGACACAAACGATAAAGTAACCCTGAATTAACCTTTACTGACAGCACAGAAAGAGAAACAGGATGCATCAATTACAAAACATTATCGAAACCGCCTTTGAACGCCGTGCCGACATTACGCCGACCTCCGTGGACAGCGTAACCCGTGAAGCCGTTAATCAGGTAATTGGCTTATTAGATAGCGGCGAGCTGTGTGTGGCGGAAAAAATTAATGGCGAGTGGGTAACGCACCAATGGTTGAAAAAAGCGGTGCTGCTCTCTTTCTGCATCAATAATAACCAACTGATGGAAGGTACGGAAACCCGCTACTACGACAAAGTACCGATGAAATTCGCCGGTTACGATGAAGCGCGCTTCCAACACGAAGGTTTCCGCGTAGTGCCCCCTGCTAACGTGCGCCAGGGCGCATTTATCGCCCGCAACACTGTACTGATGCCGTCTTATGTCAACATCGGTGCTTACGTTGACGAAGGCACTATGGTTGATACCTGGGCGACCGTCGGCTCTTGCGCACAGATCGGAAAAAACGTTCACTTGTCCGGCGGTGTTGGCATCGGTGGTGTACTGGAGCCGTTGCAGACTAACCCAACCGTCATCGAAGACAACTGTTTTATCGGTGCACGCTCTGAAGTGGTAGAAGGCGTGATCGTGGAAGAAGGCTCCGTCATCTCCATGGGCGTGTTTATCGGCCAAAGCACTAAAATCTACGATCGCGAAACCGGCGAAGTGTATTACGGTCGCGTACCGGCAGGCTCAGTCGTCGTTTCCGGCAATCTGCCGTCGAAGGATGGTAGGTACAGCCTGTATTGTGCCGTGATCGTGAAAAAAGTGGATGCGAAAACCCGTGGTAAAGTGGGCATCAATGAGTTGCTTCGTATCATCGACTAAACTGAACAAGGCGGGTTTACCCGCCTTTTCTTTATCACTCCCCAAAAGGTAGCGCCATGTATGACAATCTAAAAAGTCTGGGTATCTCCCATCACGATGAAATTGATCGGCTATAGCCTGCGCTAGGAGGCCAGTAACGTAACGACATACTGAAAATCTATTTTCGTAAGGATAAAGGGGAGTTTTTCGCCAAAAGCGTAAAATTTGAATATCCTCGCCAGCGTAAAACATCATTGCGGATAATAACGGACAAGGCTTTAAAGAGATCAATAATATCAGCCAAACATGCGTTTTATCATTGATTGGATTGATAAAATATTCCAACGTGATCAGGTAGAAATCGATCTGGAACGCAAAATCCTTGATGATTTGCGTCATCTGGAAAGCGTTGTGGCGAACAAGATTAATGAGACGAATCTTCTCTGGAGAAGCTGACCAAAGGGCGTTAATACGCCGCACGTCTAGTTCTTTTATTACTGCTTACAAACCCCATGCATTATCGTGGGGTTTTGTTTTTAATGTGATAGATCTCTATGTACACTGACGTGGTATTAGTGTACCCAATTTTCCATCATCAACGCGGGTACTACGCGTTCAAATTCCCGCACATTGTTGGTGACCAGAATCGCGCCCGCTGCCACGGCATGATTGGCGATCGCAGTATCATTTGGCCCGATGGGCTTTCCAACTGCCACCACTACCTTAATATCGGTTGTCGCATCAACGACAACCTTATCCCAAGGCAATATGGCATCAAGGCGAAGACAAAACGCATCAACAAACGAGATATGACGTGGGTAGGCTATTCTTACGAATAGCACCGAAACGCATTTCGGCATAACTGATCGCTGAAAGCACAATACGGTGGCAGCGTAAACAACCTGTTCCAGACAACGAATCAGCGTCTTAGGATGCTCTCGCATGATGAAAGAGCAGATATTGGTGTCCAGCATGTACAGGTTGCTCATAGCTGAAAGTAGCCCTCATCACAGACAACGATTTCACGTTCTGTCAGGAAATTGGCATCCGCCTTTGCTTCTTGCAGACAGGAGTTCAAACTGGGTTTGATCTGGGCTAGGATCAGAGTATCGCCTTCTCGCGCAATCTCCAGTTCAGTGACGCCTTCAAAATCCATATCGCGAGGCAGGCGGATAGCCAGGTTATTGCCATTTTTGGAGATAGAAACAATACACATGGTTATACCTCACTGGCGTTCGGCCTTTATGCATTACAAACGCATGTCCCAAGTATATGCAGATACATGGTATATGTATAGCCTATGCACAGTTATCACCCTGCTTCCACCAACCCTGCCCACTGCTCTACCCACGGGCAGGAAAGCACTTCTGGCTTCGGGCATTCTGTCGCGTCAATCTGAAGCATATCTCCCACACGCTGAGCGCCCATTTCTTGCAACAACACATCAAACTGCTGGCCCGCGCCGCAAAAATGGGGATAGCTGCTGTCGCCCAGTGCAATGATGCCATAGTGCAGCGCTGGCTGATAACCACCTTTTTCACGCAGTGCAGCAAACAACGGGGCGATAGAATCCGGTAGATCCCCTTGCCCGGTGGTTGATGTTACTACCAACACATACTGCTCGCGATACGCCAGCCAGGATGACAGGTCAGCATCTTCTTCAAACACCTTAACCTGATGGCCGCGCTCACTTAGCAGGTTCTCCGCCTCTTCTGCAACCAGCAATGCGTTTCCATAAACCGTGCCAACAAAAATACCAATTTGCGCCATGGCGATGACTCCACGTATAATTTATCGCTGCGTGCCAGATAGCGCCGTATCTGCGCTATTTGGGAATATTAGAAAGGCCGTTATCCTGCCCCGAATCAGGCGGAAACTCAACCATTTCAACATCAGAGAGACTGCCTAGCTAGCCAAATTGCGTCATTACGCGCATCCAGGCCATATCCAACTTGGCACGTAATACCAAGGGTTCCCAAGTTACAGGATGGCACAGCGTTAGCTGTGCTGGCATGCAACATCAAGCATCCACAACCAAAATGCGCGGCCATTGTGCGATTCTGACGCAAATCACTGTACTTTGAGTCACCCAAAAAGGATGCCGAAAATGCACCATATGACGGCGCAATTGATGTTTGCGTCCTGTCTGCGGCAACAGTTCAACCAGACTGTATCTGGCAGTAGGATAGTGCCCTACTGCTATCCGGTTGCTCCACCTGTGTGCCAGAGAACGGTAGTGGTGATGGCCGTCTGAGGTTGTTTATCGCGCTGGGCGAGCTTGTCAGCCACTTTGTTCAGCTCTTCAGTCAAGCGCATAGTCGATAGTATCGCTGCCGGAAAGGCAGCCACGGACAACCGCATGGTAGGTTTTCTGAATCTGGTGCTGTTCGTACTACTGCGAAAGCAGGCGCGGCAATTTCGCTGAAAAGCCCCAGCAGCAACACGCCTGACGTTAGCCGGTCAAGACGATGGACCGTGAAAACATGTTGACCAATCTAATCGCGTAATATCTACATGATCACTACTTTTCTTTGCGATCCAGGCAACTGAGGTGAACCAACCACCCAGCAGGTTTATTAATGGCAATCAGATGCCCATCCTGATACAGAATTTTAAGCATCCAGAACTCCCTACGCATAGGCAGACACAAACAGTGAATCAAACTGCGCAGTTGTTCAAATAGTAGCGCGATATCGTTGATATGTCCTGTCAGGGGACCCTTTAAAATCAGGGGATAACCGCGAGCCGCCAGAGGCAAGGGAACGCCACCATACAGCGTCGTATGCAATCGTGGCAACAATACACCCATTGCAATCACTATTCGATGCTCATGGTATCAATGCAGAAAGCTTCTGTGCTGGTAAACACACTGGCCTGCGGCGCGGGAGGTTGACAAAATACACTGTCGTGTAGCGTACGTTCAATTTCCCATAAGGCGTGTCAAATTTGGTCTTGGTACGTCATGCTTTTCTCTCACCAGCTGCGTGGAGGGAAAAGCATATCATTGAAGCAAGGGGAGCCCAACAGGGGCATGGCTATGGTGGTAACGCATAGATGGCTGCGTCTGCAAAGCGTTAACGGATACTCTGTAATAAAAAAGTTGGGGCACTGATATTCAGTGCCCCGGTTCGTTTTATAGCTTTCCCGCTACATTACTGCGTCCCTGCTCATCCGTGAAAACTTTTCCTTTACGGTTATCCTAACCAGCTCTCCGTGCAAGCGTCCAACTTTCTTTCTGACCGTTCTTCCTGCATCTTCCGTGAAGATATTCCCTTTAGGCTCCTGCCACACCGTTACTCCGTAACGGCTTTCAATCTCCTTCCTGGAGGTGTCCTTGGTTTCATCCTGAAGCCTTTATCCTTCTTTACTACATTTAGCGATAAAGTGATATATCCTGTAACCGGTTATTAAGATGTATTAAAAGGCGACGAACAGCAAGACCCTGATCAGATTTTTTCTTATATTTACGATTGAAACCTTTAATGTAAAGAAAATATAGTATATTAATTAAAAAGAAAAAATAAAAAGTGCATGAAACTAGGAAAACACAGAGATATCTCATAATAGTTGAAGTAACCAATTGATAAATATGGAAGGGGCGGAGAGACTCGAACTCCCAACACCCGGTTAATGTAAGATATCTCTTACACGCATATCCCAGATAACGCAGGCAACCATCATCTTACTCTCGGTTACAACTGTTGCAGGAACACAGATAAAAGGAGGGAGGCAATACCCGATGTTCACGTGTACCAAAGGTTTCAAGCCATACTTCACCGCTAACATTGGATAACGAGATCAGCGCCATTTCTGATTTCGTCGTGGCTAAAAACAGCGTCGGCGGGCAACTTAGGTCGCTTTTACGTCAGTAAGTGTCCGATCAGATTTTCCTGTATACGCATAAAATCATCCTCGCTCCACGATTGCAGTAGCAGGCAATCGATATCAGAAAAACGCGCTTCCATATCCCTGGCATACTGTGTGGTAAAAAAGATTCAGCGTCAGGCAGGATGCAGCGCACGCGACACGCCGTCGAGCATCGCGCTCTCGGCTACAGGCTGAGGTGTCAAAAATACCCGCTCGCCGTCATTTCCTATCACGCAGGGTGAAGCAACGCCGTACAAACGGGCCTCACTGGCGTGCAAATAGTCATAGAACTTACTACTGCCAGGCCGTCATATAACGCTGGGTAAACCGCCTGGAGCTCGTGCTGCACATTGTCATCCATACTTTTCTCTTCACTGGGCGAGTCGGTTACACTACTGCATATCGTTTTTACTTTGCAAAGGCATGTTATGTCCACTTTTGATAAACAGGATGCGCTCAGTGCGTTACCGTTAGGAAGACCGACATCTTACCACGACAGCTACGATGCAGGCTTATTACAAGCGGTCCCACGCAGTTTAAACCACGACCCTTTAGGTATTTGATGCCGCACATTTGCCGTTTTACGGTGAAGATATCTGGATATTATACGAGCTCTCCTCTCCTGGCTGTGGCCCCAACGGAGTGCCGCAAGTTGCCGTAGTCGAAATCTATTTGCAGGTCGATAAGCCCACAAACCTTATCGAATCCAAAAATTTCAAACTCTGTCTGAACAGCTTCAATCAGAAGGTATTTGAAAATTGGCAAGGGGTAAAAGAGACGCTAACGTGCGATCTGACCTCCTGTGCGCAGGGTGAAGTTTTAGCGTGGCGCTGTTTTCGCTGGATGCCTTTCAGGGACAGACACTGGGCCAATTCGAAGGAGAATGTATTGACGGACTGGACATTCAGATCACGGAGCATGCGTTCAATTCCGACCATTTCGCCAGCGCCTGCGACGCACAGAGCCCGTTGTTGAAAAAACATTAGTGAGCCATGTGCTCAAATCCAACTGCCTCTGATCACTCACCAGTCGGATTGGGGTTCGGTACAAATTTACTACTTGGCAAACGTATCGAGAGAGAAGCCATGGTGTGCTACATCTCTCCTTTCGCCACCACAATGAGTCCCATGAGCAGTGCGTGGAACGTATCTTCAACGACCTGATGCGTTTTTTCCAGCCAGAAGCATACCGTTTACACACTATACGCGCCGTAGCGGGCTGAATATCAATCCCTGGCGTAGCAAACACCGACTTTATTGCAAACACCAGTCGCTTACCCCGGCAATAGTGTGAGATACGATACAATATCGTTATTCAGAAACGGCATTATTGGAAATAACTGATACCATCAGGTTAAGATGGAGCAATACATAAAATCAATGTTATACCTCTTGCCTCCCCGGTGGCGACAACAAGGGATAGCCTAGAAATTTTGTTGTTATACACTGCGTTCTCAAGGAGTAAAATTGATTGCAGATATCAGCCCGTTAGGGTCTATGGATTTGTTATCGCAGTTGGAAGTGGCATGTTGAAAAGCATGTCCAGCAGCGATCTTTACCGTTTATTCCGCAACTGTTCGTGTGCTGAATTCCAGCAGCTAAATCGATAACAGCAAAGAGCTGTTATCCCGCTACGAAGATTTCGATATCAATGTGTTGCGCTGTGAACGCGGCGTGAAGCTGGAACTGGTCAATCCTCCGGAAGACGCTTTCGTCGATGGCAACATTATCCATTTGTTGCAGGTCAACCTGTTCGCCGTACTGCGCGACATTCTGTTTGTTAACGGCAAATCACCTCGGTAGAGCGTCATCAGAACCTGAATCTGGAAAACAGCGCCCACATTACCAATCTGATATTTTCCATTTTGCGCAACGTGCGTGCACTGCACGTCTGGGAAGAACTCAATATGGTGGTGTGCTGGGGCGGTCACTCCATTAATGAAACCGAATATCTCTATGGACGAAAAGTCGGCAGCCAATTAGGGCTGCGTGAGCTGAATATCTGCACCGGCTACGGCCCGGCGCAACGGAAGCACCGATGAAAAGTGCCGCCCTCGGCCACGAGCAGTAGTAGCGCTATAAAGAAGGCCGCTTTATTGACATGACTGAACCGTCCATCATCGTCGCTGAGCCACCAAACACGCTGGCGAATTTATCATCATGCCAGGTATCGAAAAACGCCTCGAAGCCTTCGTGTGCATCAGCACGGTATCATTATTTCCCCCGGAGGTGTCGGTACAGCGGAAGAGTTCCTCTACCTGCTGAACATCATGATGAATCCGGAAAACAGTGAACAGGTGCTGCCTATCATCCTGACCGGGTCCGGAGGAAAGCGCCGACTATTTCCATGTTCTGGATGAATTTATCATCACTATCCTGGTCCGTCCACCAGGCACTCCGTTACTACTCCATCATCAATGATGCGGTGGAAGTGGAGCGGCAGATGAAGAAAGCGATGCCCTCAAGTGAAGGAACATCGCCGCCATACTGGTGATGCCTACAGTTTTAACCGGTCATAGCGCATTGCACCCGATCTGCAATTGCCGTTTGAGCCCACTCACGAGAATATGGCAAACCTCAATTTGCCCTCAATCCTCAATCAAGCACTAGAAGCTATGGCCTCTGCGCTGCGCAAGGCGTTTTCTGCATTGTGGCGGGCAACGTCAAAGATGTTGGTATTCAGGCGATTGAAGAGCACGGCCCGTACAATATCCATGGCGATGCACAACTGATACAAAGCATGAATAAACTGCTGCAAGAGTTCGTTGCACAGCAAAGGATGAAACTGCCGGGCAAGCGCCTACATTCCTTGCTATATGAAATCTACACCTGATGCTATACTGGCGGGAAAACCGGATTTTCCCGCCACTTTCATCACGCACGCTTCACGCCGGTACCGCCTGATGCCTGTACATTTGCTGATTATCGATGCATTAAACCTGATTCGTCGTATCCATACCGTGCAGGGGAGGGGGATAGCCCTGTGTGTCGGCCTGTCAGTACGTGGCTACCCAGTTGTTATAGCACAGTCAGTTAACCCACGCCGTCGCGGTGTTTGATGATGAACAGCGTTCAGACAATTGGCGGCACCAGCTGTTGCCCGACCATAAAGCGGGCCGCCCTCCCATGCCTGAGAATCTGGTGCTTGAGCTGCCGTAAATACGGCAAGCGCTGGTATCAGTGGGCATCCCCTGTGCTGACATACGCCAGGCAATGAAGCCGATGATTTAGCGGAAATGCTCGCCACAAAAGTTGCCTACGCCGGCCATCAGGCGTCGGTTGTCTCAACCGACAAGTGTTACTGCCAGCTACTGGCCCCACCATTCAGATTCGCGATTTTTTTCAAAAGCGCTGGCTGGATATGCCTGTTATCGCACAAGAGTTTATGCGTTTCACCGCAGCAACTATCTAATTTGTGGGTTGGCAGGCATCAGTAGCAGCAAAATACCTGGGGTGGTGGCATTGGCCGCCCTAAAAGCGCTAGTCAGCTGCTTGCTCAAGCCGGAACCTTGTAACAGTTCTACCAATAATTGGATATGGTGCCAGAAAAATGGCGACGCAAACTGGAATCGCAGCACGAAATGGTCTTTGTCAGCCGTCAGGTAGCGACGTTACGCATAGATTTGGCACTGGAAGGAAATTTACAGCAGTTACGGGATGACGGCGGGGAAATAAACTCGACGCTCTTCCAGAACAACATGTGAGATTGCAGACAAACCCACTAGAACAGTCCTTTCCCGCGAAAGTGGGAATCTCTTGAAGATGTAACGCGTTTCTTCTGGCAGACATCCTCGGCTTTCGCCAAGGATGTCGAATATAAAAGCGCGTTGCGCTTAACGCTCGTCTCGCCGCCCGGGTACTGCGCCCCATATACGCCGTGTGTGTACCGTTACCTCTTCGCGATCATGGTACAGTTGGCGAGCACGGAGTTCGTAGTTAATGCCATTCTCATTCAAGTACTCGTTCAGCAACGCTAGATTTTGTATCACTTGCTCATAGCGTTTTTCATCGACAACTTGAGGTTGAATATCACTTCCCGGTACAAGCCCTTCACCAACCAATTGGTGATCAGGTTAGCCACCTGCGCCAGTTTCTCCACCATATCGCACACCAACCAGGTTATATTGTTGCGCAGTGGCTCAGAACGGAAACCATCAGCGGCATGGTGTATCACCTGACCGGTATCAATCAGGCTTTGTGCCATGGTGCCGTTGTCCACGGCATATACCATCATGCTGCGCTTCACCAATTGATAGATCCAACCGCCGTGACACGCCCCAAAATACACCGCGTACATGCCGCTAGCCAAACGCTCATCCCACTCATCAGCCGGAATGAATACGTGAAACGCCTCTTTCAATTTTAATGTAGAACGACTCGGCACATCAAAAGGGAATTTCAGACGCTGGATACCCATATAAAATGGCGAATGGTTATTACTGTAGGAATAGCCATATAGCAATGCACTAGGCATAAATAACACATGGATAACCGGACGAGTTGCCTTTTCATACGGCAACAGAATACCGTTTTCCTTCAGGGCAACGCGCAAAGGGATAGTGAACTTGCGGCAAAAATTCAGCAGTTCTTTGCTTTCATTGATGTCCGGTACTTCAACGCGCAGTTCTCCAGCCCGTTCAATCGCACCAGTCAGCATGCCGACGATAGGGGTAATGCGATCTTCCGGCGGAAAATCGCGAAACAGCTCACCGCATACAAACCATTGACGGGCAAAAACCAGCGTGTAAAACGATAATGTTTTGATTAAACGATCAGCATCTTCATGCTGATAGCACTCATATATCACATAGCTACAGTTTTCTTTAACCCTAGCAAAGCCAAAACCTCGTGTGCGGTGGCATTTTTCCGTTATCTCTGCCGCACACTCTTTTCGAAACCGGGTCGGCAATATAAAATTACATTATTCATTACTTTTCGCCTTTCTTGTCTGGTGCAGCACGCCAATCAACATCAAAACCCATCCGGTCAGTAAGAAAAGACCGCTGACCGGCATGACAAACGCCAAAAATCACAGGTACGATAGCGTCAGACAATAAAGACTGCCGCTAAACAGGCACGGTGCCAAGCGCCAACGCAATGCTACTCCAATAAAACTACAGATTATGGCGCTGGCGCATCAATATCGACAGCGCCATAATCGCCAGCGTATGAAATGCCTGATATTCAAGCCCGATTTTTAGCTAGGCCATTTCGGCTGCGCCCAGCGATTTGCTGAGCACATACGCACAAAAGGGATCCAACGCTAAAACACAAACCCGCTGATCGCGGAAAGCATCAGCATAAAACGACTGTTCATTGTATTTTCCACAGTAAATCGAATCAAATACTACTCGAACACCACATATCAACGGGCGGAGTTGTCATAGCGGAAACGAAACTCCTCTTGCGCGCTTGGCGCGCGCCAAAATCCAGTGGCAAAAAGGGGCTATTTTACCCAGTTCAGCCTGACTATCATGACAAACCAGATAAAAAGCATTTTACTGACCAGTACGTTGTTAAATAGGCACACTAACTGACCCGCTTCAATCTCGGTCTGGGCTATCATGTTATTTGCTAAATCGACCCCTGTCCGTGGATCGCCGCCTGCAATACCATCGCACTGTGACTGAAATCAGCCCTTGCTGCACCTTGATCTGCACACCAAGCTGCTGGGTGTAGCCCAGCCAGTCGCGACGAGAGGTATCATGCAACAGGGTACACCCTACCAGATCCTGCAGGGTTTTAAGCTGATGTTTGCCAAGTTAGCAATACAGGAGAACAGACAGGCAACAGGTACTCAGAGCATAGAGCTTTCAACGCGCAATCCATGCCAGGTGCCTCGCCCGTAAAAAATCGCCACATCCAATCATCTGACAGGCGATCTTCCTGACGATCTACCGCCTGAATTCGTACATCAATCCCCGGAAACTTCGCATTGAAACTCAATAATCGCGGCACCAGCCAGTGGATAGCAAAGCTGGGCAACAGGCTGACCGTCAATGCTCCTTTGTTGCTGCGTGACTGTAACTTGCGCGTCGCTCTGTTGAGTGAAGAGAAGATCTCTTTTATATCAATATAGTAGCTTTTCCCTCTTCTCAATCAGCAGCAAAGAGCGATTGCGGCTACGAAACAGCTTGATCCCCAAAAATCTTCTAATAACTTGATTTGATGACTGACAGCAGCCTGTGTTACAAACAGTTCCTCCGCCGCTTTGGTGAAGCTGAGGTGGCGGGCTACAGAATCAAATACACGCAACGTATTGAGCAGAGGAAGTCGCTTTGAGATAGGGTTATGTTCTTCTTTTTCCTAAGAGGTGCACGGAGGCAGCATCGTTTCGGCCATTAGTTTTTTATCCGAGACATTATAATTTGTCCGTTGAGGATGCACCAGCAAATACCTATATTAGTGCCATTTCCTTGAGCCGGAACGAAATGTGCAGCAGGCGCTTTATGAAGTGCTTTTAGGTTGTGGTTGTGATGTTGTGTTGGGTATTTATTGTCTGCTTTTCAGACATGATGGGCAAGGCTACCTTTACTTCCTGTACATTTACTCTGTCTATCCATAGTAATTTTTAATATGGCACCGCTTTTTAGCGGTGCTTTTTTGCCTGGCAGGTGGGCTAATCTCCGTGTGCCAGAAATGACAATTCCTACGCTGACATTTCAGACTCGCCTTACCGAATGGGTAAGAAACGAAATAGCAGTGCGGGAATAGTAACACAGGTTACACCCGAGAAAAACTGTTTGGCTTCCACCATTTCATTCACAATTTCCTTCAGGTTATCATGGTTATTCTGCTGATTGTAACCGTAGGTATCGACGTAACTGATCATTCCGATGTCCTCATCCACTTTCGGTTTCCCCTCAGCGACAATAGTGCTCCCGTCGTTGGTATGCAGCACATGATTACTCGAACAGGCAATCAAAGAGGGTGCAGCCATCGCAATGGCAATATTGTTATATTACTTTTAATAGTGTACTAAAAGTAAACTTTTAGGTTACTTATTTCGCTACTGCCAAACGATAGTTCCGTTTATCAAAAATGTTAAGACTAGCAAAATCATTTCAATATGCGTTTAAGGATCATCCTAAACTTGTTTCACCATAAAAAATGCGATAGGATCTTCTGCCAGAAAAGAATATAATAAAGCTCCCTGATAACTGTAGGATCCACGATATGAAATATACCCCGTTGGCATCGATATCGCAAAACATCTGATGCAGGTCAACTTTATTGATGAACATACCGGTGAGGTTATCGATAAACAGAT